>JBKJQC010000804.1:0-3361 GCA_046593995.1 Polyangiales bacterium | reverse complement strand
GTCTCGCGACGCGCAGGCGCGGGGTGCCCTCACCGTCGAGAAACTCCAGCGTATCGGCGACGAGGCGTAGACCGGACACCGTGCTCGACAGCGTGATTTCGTATCGCAGCGTCGGATCGGCTGGCGCGCGATCGAACCAGACGAAGTCCTCGACGCCCTCGGCCGATGCGACATGAAGCAACGCCGTGTCCGCTCCGAGCGCGCCCGTATACTGCACGCGCGCGCCGTCGACCGTACCGGCGACACGGTCCGCGCCGAGCAGTCGAACCGTGGCGTGCAGACCGCGGACGTCCTCCGCGATCTCGAACGAGCCCGAGGCATACGACGGCAACGTGACGTGCGCGCGCTTTGCAAGCCCGCGAGGAGCGTTGGCCTGCACGTCGAAGCGGTCGGCCCTGCTCACGACACGGACGTCGTTGCCTGATGCGGCGACGACGCCCCGCAGCGGCGCGAACCGATCCGCCGCTTTCGCGGACTCGAATCGCTGCGCGTCAGAACGCTCCGAGGGTCTCGTGCCACACGCCGCGAGCATAAGAACAGAGAAAATCGCGAACGTTCGCGAGCGAGCGACGGCCATGAGTCCTTCTAGCGGACGAGGACCGCTCAGCCGATGAGGCTTCAGGAGAGCTACGGCCGGAGCGAGCGCTTTCTTAACGCCGTCCGCCGGCGGCCTGTGTTCGCCGTCGAGGAGCGGAATCAGGACGGTTCACGGGGAGCCACGCGTCCTTCGAGAGGATGTTGGTCTTGCCATCTCGGCCCGCGGGCGCGATGGGTGGATGCTCGAGGCACGCGACGCGCTGAGCGCGCGCGTGCGTGCGCCCATGACGCAGGGGGAGATCGATCCCACACGCACGATCCTCGGTGGGTTCTCGCAGGATGCGATGGTCGCGACCGACGTCGCGGTCCGCGTGGCTGCGCGCGGAGCATTGGGCCGCAGCCCTTGCTCGTCGCGCGTCTCCACGAAGCGCGCCGCTCGCGTGTCCTCCAGAGCCACGGCCGCGCGGATCCCCTCCTTCCATTCGCCATCGCCGAGTCGCTAAACCGAGCGCTGGCGGACGCAGACGCGAGCGCGACGTTCGTGCCGTTCGCGGGCGGTCACGAGATTCCACAGACTGTGGTGAACCGCCTGGCAGCCTTCGCGCGCGAAAGGCTGGCGACAGGGTGAGTTTCAGATTTGAAGGATACCCTTCGGCAAGTACGCGACACCTCGTTCTCAGGTCGCGGCACGACGCGTGCTCCTGGGAACAGTGCGCCGCGTGAAGGGCCTACCCCCCCCCAGGGCCTCACGCGGCGCATTTTTTTTGTTCGGCTTGGTCTCGATCGGTTCGGCCGCCTCCGCCTGCGGGCCCCCACCCCGGAAGGCAGACGCAGCGAAGGGCCCCGCGCCCGCTCCGTCACCTGTCGCACCCGCGCCACCCGCCGGCGCACCGTGGAGCTCCACGATCCGCGCAACGCACCCGCTCGTCGGCCGCATCTGGGATCCGGCCGCGCACGGGTTCGTCGAGCGCGCCACGCTCGAAGCGCGGCTCGCGACGGCGCGCTTCGTCCTCCTCGGCGAGAAGCACGACAACGCCGATCACCATCGCCTGCAACGGGAGCTGCTCGCCGCGCTCGTCGCGCGCGGTCGCAGACCTTCCGTGGTCTTCGAGATGGTCGACGTCGACGATCAGTCGAAGCTCGATGGCGCCGGCAAGGATGCGGAAGCGCTCGGTGTCGCGACGGCCTGGGACAAGCGCGGTTGGGACTGGTCGCTCTATCGCCCGCTCGTCGCGTTCGCGCTCGCACACGATCTCCCGGTCGTCGCGGGGAACTTTCCGCGTGGGCGCATCAAGGCGTTGTTCCATCCGCCCACGACGGCGGGCGCGACGACGGAGGGCGTCTCCGAGGCCGAGCAGACCGCCCTCGGCGTGACCAACCCCCTCCCCGAGGCCGCGCGGGTCGCGCTCGAGAAGGAGCTCGCGGGATCCCACTGCGGACACCTCCCGAAAGAGCACCTGCCGGCCTTCGTGCTCGCCCAGCGACTGCGCGACGGGCAGATGGCCGAGCGCCTCGACACGCGCGCGGCGACGGGCGCCGAGGGCGGCGCAGTGCTCATCGCAGGTCACGGCCACGTCCGCACCGATCGCGGGGTCCCGTGGTACCTACGGACGCGCACGAAGAGCGGCGCCATCGCGACCGTCGCGTTCTTCGAGGTCCAGGCGGGGCTCGATGCACCGGCCGACTACGCGGGGCTCACGGGCGGAACGGCCGAGTCGCTCCCCTTCGACGCCGTATGGTTCACCCCGGCGCTCGACGACGACGATCCGTGCAAGGGCCACTGACCCCACGCTGCTCGCGGGATTGCTCCGTGCTAGAACGAGGAGCGTGCGGCCCGGTCCCTCGCTCCCTCCTTCGCACATGGCGGCCTTTTTCGGCCTGTTCCTAACCCTGAACACGTGCCTGAGCGCGTGCAGCGGCGAGGCGAAGGAGAAGCCTGCGCTCGAGGTCCTGATCAAGGTCACCGCCGATCCCGGGCAGCCGCTCGAGGGCGCGCAGCTCGTCTTCGCAGGCAAGCCGGTCGGCACCAAGACCGACGCGAAGGGGGAGACGACGCTGACCCTCACCGGCAGCGAAGGCGACACCTACGACGTCGCGGTGAAGTGCCCGACCGGGTACCAGTCGCCGGTGAAGCCGCTGACCATCCCCCTCCACCGCCTCGCCGATCCGGGCAAGCCGCCCGAGTACGAGGTCTCCTGCCCACCGACGACGCGGACGGTCGTCGTCGTGGTCCGCGCGGAGAACGGCGCGAACCTCCCGGTCGTGCACCTCGGTCGCGTCGTCGC
The DNA here is from genome assembly GCA_046593995.1 of Polyangiales bacterium. Lineage (GTDB taxonomy): Bacteria > Myxococcota_A > Polyangia > Polyangiales > JADJMO01 > JALHOE01. Next base: position 539 of record JBKJQC010000804.1, on the reverse strand, counting down.
GAAGACGGACTCCTCGGGCGCGGCGACGATCCTGCTCAAGGATCTGGAGGCCGACACCCAGTTCGATCTCACACTCGACACGACCGAGAAGGGCAACGAGTTCCTCCGCCCGCAGAACCCCTCGAACGTGTTCACCGTGAAGCGCTCGGACGACGTCTTCCTCTTCGATCAGAAGTTCATGATCGAGAAGAAGGCGACCGTCTATCACGCGGCCCCGAAGAAGAGCGGGCCCATCGCGCTGCCGACGAAGATCAATCAGTAGCCCTGCCGTCGATGGGTCGATGGGTCGATGGTCGATGCGGGGGCGGTGTCGCCGCTCGTGCGGCCCGGTCTTCAGTCGTGAGAGGTCGTGAATCTTTCGCTCGCCTCCACGATGACCAACAGGGAGACGAGGAGGCGGGGAGATTCAGAGGGAGGTCGAGCATGTGCTGCCGCGCGTCGACATCAACGTCTCGGCGACGATGGCGTCGTGAACGTCGTCGCCGCGCCCGGCAGACCCTCTACCTCCCTCTCGCCTCCCCGGCTCCCCGCCTCCCTGT
>JBKJQC010000783.1:0-3801 GCA_046593995.1 Polyangiales bacterium | reverse complement strand
CTGGTCGGCGGTCGCGACGCAGGCGACGGAGACGATGGGAGCGAGGAGAAGCAGTCGGCGAAGCATTGCTTGCGGGGAGCGAAGCACGGTTCGAGCCGCGCCATGGGGCTGCAGAATCAGGCCGATCCACGTCGAAGGCCCCGCAACGGCGTCACGCGAGGGTGACCTGGGGCCCGGGTGACCACCCGTCTCCCGCGCCACGACAGCGGCCGGCTCGGATCGCTGACCTGCCTAGCGCTCCGTGCACCTGCGAGCGCGTCGTCGCGGTGCGCTGCGTAGCTCTCCGCGAGGCGTTCGAGGAGGGTGCGACAGAAACGTCTGCGCGCCGGCTCCATCACAACGTCATGGCCAACCGCGAGCTGGACGTCGCGCCGTCGGCGGCAGTGCCGGGTGGGGTACGCGCGGAGACGCGTCGCGTGGCAGTGCCGCGCGAGGTCCCGCCGCCGGTCAAGCGGGCGTTCGCGGCTGGCAGCGTCGTCGCCATGCTCGGCGTCCTCGGCTCGGTCTACGCGATGCTGCGCTTCCGGCCGCTCGACGCGACGGCGCATCGGGTCGCGCTCGGCGTCGGGATGTTGTGTGCGGCGGGCACCGCGGTGCTCGTCGTGCGCGTGTACCGCGCGGTCGCAGACGTCCACCTGCGCGCGCGGCTCGCGCTGTTCGTCTTCGCGGCGCTGACCGTCTTCGCGCACGGTGTTCTCGTGTCCCTCAACGGCGTCCTCGATCGCAGCGCGACGACCGAGCGGACCGTGGAGGTCGTCGCGCAGGCGTACGACGACGAAGAGGACGAGACCGAGCTGCGCGTCCGCTCGTGGCAGTCGCCCGGCGAGACCGTCGCCGTGACGATCGTCGGGCGCTTCCAGGAGACACACGTCGTCGTGCCCACGCGGCCCGGATTCTTCGGGTGGGCTTGGCAGGACGGGCCGGTCCGCTGACTCACGTCAGGATCACGTTCCTCGCGTCTTCCTCGATCGACCGCGCGCGAGGCCGGCGAGCACGACCAGAGCTCCGAACCAGGCGGCCGGCGACGACGTACGCGACGATACGAACGCGCAGCCGGACGAGTCCTCTACGGGGGCTCCCGGCACGCACTTCTGATCGGCACCGCAGACGTAGCTCGCCGCGCACTCCGCGGAGGAGCTACACGCCTGGAGGCACGCGCTGCCCTGACAGGTGTACGGCGCGCAGCTCGTCTCGAGCCCGTTCGGATCGATGAGCGTCAGGCCGTCGTCTTTGCAGAGGCTCACCTCGCGTGGGATGCATGCGTTCGACGCGCAGCGGAAGGACGACTTGCAGTCCGCGTCGCTCGCACAGCTCGTCGCGCACACGTCCCCCTTGCACGCGTACTTGCCGCAGTCGGAGGTCTGGACCGCGGGGCACGCGCCCTTCGCGACGCAGGTCGCCGGGAGCGTCGCGATACCGTTGGCGCAGCTCGCGGTCCGGCATTTCACGTCGGCGCCGACGGAGCCTGCACAGGTCGTGCGCGCTTCGCCGTTGCAGATCGCGGCCGTGCAGGGGTCAGTCGTCGCTCCGGGGCAGGCCATCCGGCTCCCGTGCGGTGCGCCGATCACCGGCGTGCACTTGCCGACCGCGCCCATGAGATCGCAGGCCTCGCATTGTCCTGCGCAGAGGCCGTCGCAGCAGACGCCGTCCACGCAGAAGTCCGAGACGCACTGGTTCCCGGTCGCGCACGTGCCGCCGTTCGGCTGTCGCGCCTTGCACGTGCCGGACTCGCAGAACGATCCCGTGGCGCACGCGCTGTCGTTAATGCAGCTCGTGGGGCAGCCCGTCGCGCCGCACTTGTAGCTTCCGCAGTCCGTCGTCGCGCCGGTCGCGCAGCTCCCCGCGCCATCGCACGCGTACCCGGTCACGGCGTTGCCGACGCAGGCGGTCGGCCCGCAGCCGGCCCCCTTCGCGTAGACGCGACACTGGCCCGTGCCGTCGCACATGCCATCACGATCGCAGCTCGGCGCGCCGTCGTCGGGACACGAGTCGTGTGGATCCACGCCGTCTTTCGCAGGGCCGCACGTGCCGTCCGCACCGGAGACCTTCGACGCCGCCGAGCACGACTGACAGAGGCCGTTGCACGCGCCGTTGCAGCAGACGCCGTCGACGCAGAACGTGCTCGTGCATTCGCGACCTTCGGAGCAGGTCGTGCCGCTCGACTTCTTCACGACGCAGGCGCCGGCCGCGCAATACGAGCCGGCGAGGCAGTGGGTGTCGTCGGCGCAGGCGCTGCGGCACGCGATCCCCGAAGGATCGCAGTTGAAGCTGCCCGGGCAGACGTTGCTCGCCCCGGACTTGCAGGCGCCGAGGCCGTCGCAGATCTGTCCGTTGAGCGTGTTGCCGGCGCAGACCGCGGCGCCGCACTGCGCGCCCGCGACGTGGAGCTGGCACGCGCCGATGCCGTCGCAGAAGCCGTTCTTCTGGCACGTGTCGAGCGGGTCGGCGGAACAATTGTCGTTCGGGTCGGTACCGGCGGTGACGGCCGCGCAGGTGCCGTTCGCACCGCCGGTCTTGGTGGCGCTGCAGGCCTGACACGTCCCGGTGCAGGGCGCGTCGCAGCACACGCCGTCGACGCAGTTCCCAGTCGTACACTGGGCGCCGCGCGTGCAGGCGATGCCCTTCGGGAGCTTCGTCACGCACGCGTTGGTCGCATCGCAGAAGTGCGTGCTCGCGACGCACTGGGTGTCATCGACGCAGTCGGTGCGACACGAGGTCGTGCCGCAGACGTAGGGCGTGCAGTTGCTGGTCGAGCCTGCGGTGCAGGTCCCGAGCCCGTTGCAGGAGTACCCGGTCTGGGTGCCGCCGGTGCAGGTCGTCGAGCCACACGCGACACCGAGCGCGTACTGCTGACACGCGCCGATGCCGTCGCAAGAGCCATTGCGGTTGCACGAGCTCGAGCCATCGTCCGGGCACTCGCCGTCGGGATCGGTGCCGACCTTGATCGCGCCGCACGTGCCGTCCTGACCGGTGGTCCCCTTCTTCGCGTCGCTGCACGCCTTGCAGGCGCCCGCGCACGCTTGGTCGCAGCACACGCCGTCGACGCAGTTGCCGGACGTGCACTGCGATCCGGCGGTGCAGGCGAGCCCGTTGCCTTGATCCGGCTGACAGGTCTGATCGGTCGCACGACACCAGTGACTCGCCACGCAGCCGAGATCGGAGGTGCACTTCGTGTCGCACGCGCTCGCCCCGCAGACGTACGGACTGCACGCGGTCACATTGGAGGCCGAGCAGACGCCGAGGCCATTGCACGAGGAGCCGGACTGCTGGCCCGACGTACAAGTCGTGCTCCCGCACACGGTGCCGAGCGTGTACAGCGAGCAGCCGCCGACGCCGTTGCAGCCGCCGGTGGTACCGCACGACGGCGCGCCTTGGTCCGCGCAGTCGCTGTCGGGATCGGACCCCGAGACCACGTCGCCGCATTGACCGTTGGTGCCGGAGCCCTTCTTTGCGGCCGAACACGCGCGGCACGCGCCGGTGCAGGGGGAGTCGCAGCAGGTGCCATCCACGCAGTTACCCGAGGCGCACTCCGTGGGTGCCGTGCAGACGAACCCGATTGGCTGGCCCGACTGGCACGTGCCGTCCGAGGTGCGGCAATAGTGGTTGGCGGCGCACTGCGCGTTCGTCGTGCAGCTCGTCGCGCACGCGGTGGCGTTCGCGCAGATGTACGCCCCGCAAGAGGTCGAGCCCGCGCTGCAGGTCCCAGTTCCGTTGCAGGTCGAGCCGGTGACGATCCCGGATGCGCACGTGGTCGTGCCACACGGCGTGCCGGCGGCCCAACGGCGGCATCCCCCCGCACCG
>JBKJQC010000597.1:0-22796 GCA_046593995.1 Polyangiales bacterium | reverse complement strand
GGAAGTGAGGGTCGGGGCTGTGCAGCCACAGCCGCACGTGATGCGGACGAATCTCTTCGACCGCGAGGATGCGACGAATCTCACTCTTGCTGAGCACAAAGCCCGTCGCGCGACGCAAGGCTTCGCGGAGTGTGTCGAGGGTCCAGATATCGCGGAACGGGACCTTGCTCTTCGCGGGGCGATCGCACGCGAGCTTGATCAGCTCTTCGACGCGATGCGATCGAGTTCGGCTGCACGCGCGAGAGAAGCGCGCGATAGGTTTCCGCTGCGGCGTGATGGAACTCGTCGACGATGATCACGTCGAAGTGGTCCGGCGCGAAGCGCGCGAGCTGCTCCTCGTGGAGGGATTGGATGCTCGCGAAGACATGCTCCCAGCGGTCGGCGGGCTTCCCTCCGACCAGCAGCTCACCAAACGCTCCGTCGTTGAGGACGACGCGGAACGTGCGCACGCTCTGCTCGAGGATCTCCTTGCGATGCGCGACGAAGAGCAGGCGGGCGCGCGGCAGCTCCTTGCGGAGGCGCTTGTAGTCGAGCGCTGCGACGATCGTCTTGCCCGTGCCCGTCGCAGCGACGACCAGGTTGCGGTGGTGGCCGCGCTGTCGCTCTGCGGCGAGGTCGTCGAGGATCTCCGCCTGATGCGGTCGCGGCGCGACGTCGAGGAACAGGTACGGCGCGAGCTCGTCTCGCTTCGTGCGTTGCACCGCTTCGTCGAACTCGGCGACGACGTACGGCCGGAACGTCGGATCGTTCCAGTACTGCTCGAAGGTCGACGAGAACTTGTCGAGGATGCCCGCGTTGTCCTGCGCGGTGAGGCGGACGTTCCACTCGGTGCCGTCGAGGATCGCGGCCGCCGAGAGGTTCGACGAGCCGACGTAGCCGGTCGAGAAGCCGCTCTCGCGGTGGAACAGCCATGCCTTCGCGTGGAGGCGGGTGCGCGCGGTGTCGTAGGAGACGCGCACGTCGATGCCCATCTCGGTGAGCACGTCGAGCGCGTGCCGCTCGGTCGCGGCCATGTAGGCCGTCGTCAGCACGCGCACCGAGGCCGCACCGCGACGGCGCACCAGGTCGCGGAGCTGATCCTCGACGATGCGGAGGCCGCTCCATTTCAAGAACGAGCACAAGAGGTCGACGCGATCCGCCGAGTCGAGCTCGCGCTGCATCTCCGGACCGAGGCTGAGATCGTGAGGACCATTGACCAACAGATCGCTCGTCGAGAGTCGAGAGCGGGATCTGTGGGCGCGACGGCAGCCGTGCCTTCGCCGGACCTTCGACGCGCTCGAGGATCGCGAGGAGCAAGCGGGCAGGGGCGTCGAACGCGTCGTCCGCGACCAGCCCGGCGTCGGGGACCTGTTCGCGCAGCACCTCGAGCAGACGGTTCGCGACCGCGAGCTGCTGGCCGACGCGGTCTTCGCCACCGATCGAGGCAAGCGCGCCCCGAATGCGCTCTCGGAGCACGCGCGCGAGCGCGAGCGGCGCGCGCTGCTCGTCGAGGTCGCCGAGGACGCGCCGCAGCTCCTCGATGGCCGACAGGTTCGCGGTGAGCGCGCGGGTGACAGGCTTGTCGTAGAGGCCGGCGGCGAGCTCGCGCCGGATGCGGACGGACATGCGGCGAGACTATGGGCCGACGCCACGTCTGCACACTGCCGCCGGACATTGCGTGTCCCACGCACACGATTCATCTCGACCGCGTCGAAACCGCTCGAGACACTGACGCGATGTCCGTACGCCTGCTCACCCTGACCGGCCAAGAGATCGCGTTGCTGCGCAGCGCGCTCGACTCGCATCGCTACTGGCAGCTAAGCGACGCGCACTACCGACACTCGGGGTTCGTCATCCATCCCGGGTCGGACGATCCCGAGGTCGTACCCGAAATGCAGGCGTGCGAGGGGCTCGACGAGAAGCTGCTCGCCTGTCGCGTGTTTGCGCGAACATGACCGACCCTTACACGAGCCCGGACCCCTACGCGCGTCGCTGGAAGAACCTCACCGCGACGCCGCGGCCGTCCTTCGAGATGGACGGCATCGGGTGGGGAGCGTTCCCCGGTGACGACGCTGAGGAGAACCCGACGTGCGACGCCGCCGAGCTCGCGGAGCAGGCGGGCATGATCGCGGCGCACGAGATGATGATGGACGTGCTGCTGCGCGACCTCCGCTGCATCGACGCGCACGCGCACCTCGACAACTGGGCGTTCGATCGCTCCCCGACGCGCGCACTCGCGCACTACGAGGTCGGCGTGCGGATCGGCAGAGCGTGGGAGGCCAGCGTATGAGGCAGCGAGGTCGCGGGCCGACGCTGCGACTCGCAGCAACGCCCTGTCAGTGCTCGTCGAAGACCGCGGCCAGCGACTCCGCCGTCACGGCTCGTCGCATCCAGCGGGCGAGAACGTCGACGTCGTCACACGCCTCGACGCCTGCGCGCTGTCGCTCGGTCGGTGTGAAGCCACGAGCGGCGAGGACGTCCAGCAGCGCGAGACGCGCGCGCTGTACGTGCCCTTCCGCGAGTCCCTTGGCGAGTCCCTTGGCGACGTTCCGTCGCTCGTCGGCGATTCGGAACCTCTCCCATTCGAGCTCCGCCTCACGGCGCCGTTCGGCGAGCCGCTGCGCGGCGGGATCGTCGGAGAGGCGCTCGAGCGCGTCTTTCGCTTCAGCCATGATCGGATCCTCGCTCGCGAGCGAGTCTAGCTCGCGGGGGTCCTCGAAGCTAAGGAACCGGGCCCAGCGCACGAGCAGCGCGGGCTCGCGCTCGGCCATGTGCGAATCGAGGCGCGGCAGCTCGATCAGGTGTAGCTCGAATCCATCGAACAGCCGCTGGCCGCTGTGGATTTCGAGCGCATGATGGATCGAGTGGAACCGCTCGGCGCTCGTCTTCAGATCGAGGAAGGCGATCGCCACGACCGGTTTCAGAGCGGAGTACGGCTGGCCACGCTGTAAGCGTCCCGAAAACAGCCGCGCCCAGTGATAGAGCCACCGGTTCGGCACAGCGCCTCGTGGATCGCACTGCATCTCGACGTTGGCTTCGCGCCCTCCGAGTCGCAGCGCCACAAGTTCGAGGCATGCGCCGACGCCTCCGTGCTCATGAGGTGGAAGGAGCGCGCCGTCTACGCCGACTCGCTGGAGGACGCGCTCGACGATCGCGAGCTCCGATCGGCGGTCGGTCGCCCGCCCATCGGACGACGCAGGCACGACGACGCGCTGCACCGCCGCGCACGCGAGCACGCGGCGGAGTGTCTCGCCGACCGGAGGCGAAACACCTCTACCCCGTTTCCCGCCGCGTACTGGGACGTGCGGATCGAGGAGATCGCCGAGTACTTCCAACAGGGCTGGCTGAACGGGCGGCGCGAGAGCCTATTTACGGTGCTCGAAGCGAGAGGCCTGATGATCACGCCCCAGGAGAGAGCACTCGTGCTCGCGAGCGACGATGCCGAGCAGCTCACAGGCTGGGTACAGCGTGCGTCAATTGCGGCGTCGATGGGCGAGGTCCTCGACGGCTGAGGGACCACTTCAACACCGGGTGGCACCGTCATGCCGCCGAGCCTTCACGGCCGGGCCGAAGCTCCCGCGGCCACCTGCGCGACCGCGAGCTGCAGTCGCCATCCGTCCTGCGGCGCGCGCGAGCACCTCGAACGGTGCTCCGTCGAGCGGCACTGAGGGCGGGTGGCGACAGAGGGCGGACATTCCCCGTCCGACCGGAGTTGGCTCGCGGCCCGTGCGCGCGCATCCTCTCACGCCGTGCCGCTCGACTACGCCGCCGTCGATGCCCTTCGCCGCACCCACCCTGCGTGGCGCCTGCTCGCCGCAGATCACGCGCCGCTGATCGTGAGCTTTTTCCACGCGAGCTTCCTCGCGACCAACGTCCGCTCGCTGCCCGAGCAGCAGATGCTGGCGAAGCTCGACGATCACCTCTACCAGCTCCGCGAGCGCTACGGCCACGACGAGTTCCCACGTTCCGCCGCGCAGTATCTCGACGCGTGGGCGAGCGACGCGCACGGCTGGCTCCGTCGATATTACGCCGAGGATCGCGACGAGCCTTGGTTCGATCTCACCCCCGCGACCGAGAAGGCCATCGCCTGGCTCGCCGGTCTCGAGCGCCGCGCGTTCGTGGGCACCGAGTCGCGGCTCGTCATGGTGTTCGAGCTCCTCCGACAGATCGCCGAGGGGACGGAGCGTGACGCCGACGTGCGGATCGCGGAGCTCGAGTCGCGTCGCGCTGCGATCGACGAGGAGATCGCGCAGCTGCGCGCCGGGCACGTCGCGGTGATGGACGATGCACACGTCAAGGACCGGTTCCAGCAGGTCGTCGCCACCGCGCGCGAGCTCCTGCACGACTTCCGCGAGGTCGACGCGAACTTCCGCGCGCTCGATCGCGAGGTGCGCGAGCGCATCGCCACGTGGGAGCACGGCAAGGGAGAGCTCCTTGCGCAGGTCTTCGGTCGTCACGATGCGATCGCGGAATCGGATCAGGGGCGCAGCTTCCGCGCGTTCTGGGACTTGTTGATGGATCCGGCGCGCCAGGAGCAGCTCACGTCGTTGCTCGAGCGAGTCCTCGGGCTCGAGCCGGTCCGCGCACTCTCGCCCGATCGTCGGATGTTGCGCATCCACTACGACTGGCTCGAAGCCGGCGAGGCCGCGCAGCGTACCGTCGCGCTCCTCTCCGGGCAGCTGCGCCGCTTCCTCGACGACCGCGCGTGGCTCGAGAACCGCCGGATCATGGGCATCCTCCGGGAGATCGAACAGCACGCCCTCGGTCTGCGCACCGCACCGCCCGACGGTCCCTTCATGGAGCTCGACGAGCCGGCGCCCGAGCTCTCGCTCCCGATGGAGCGGCCGCTGTTCGCTCCCCCTTACAAGGCGCGCTTCGAGAGCCACGTCGTGGCGGAAGGCGAGGCCGATGTGCCCGCCGACGCCCTGTTCGAACAGTTCCACGTCGATCGCGGCCGTCTGCTCGCGAACGTCCGCCGCGCCCTGCAGACGCGTGCGCAGGTATCGCTCGCCGATCTGCTCGCCGAGTCACCCCTCGAACAGGGACTCGCCGAGCTCGTCGCGTACCTCTCCCTCGCGGCCGACGATCGAGCCGCCCTCATCGACGACTCGATGCCGCAGACGGTCAGCTGGGACGATGCCGTGCTCGGCACGCGTCGCGCCCGGGTCCCTCGCGTCGTCTTCACCCGAGTGAGCAGCGCATCATGAGCTTCGCACGCCCCGAGCTGTCCCACGTCGTCATCGCTCTGATGAAAGGCGTCACCCATCGCGAGGACGACGAGCCGCTCTGGCAGGCGCTCCTCGAGCACCAGTCGCAGGCTCGCGACTACGTCGCCGTCCTCGGTCTCGAGCTGATGCTCGACGAGGCCGAGGGGAGCGCTTACCTCCGCCAGAAGCCGCAGGACGACAGCCCGTCGGCGTTGCCTCGTCTCGTGCAACGAAGGCCTCTGTCGTACCCCGTGAGCCTGCTGCTCGCGCTGTTGCGGAAGCGGCTCGCCGAGTTCGACGCGCGCAGCGGCGAGCCGCGGCTCGTGCTCCGCCGCGACGAGATCGCCGAGCTCGCGCGCCTGTTCATGGCGGAGAGCGGCAACGAAGCGCGTCAGCTCGACAAGATCGACGCGCACATCAAGAAGGTCGTGGAGCTCGGCTTCCTTCGTCCGCTTCGCGGCTCGGACGATCAGTTCGAGGTGCAGCGCATCCTCAAGTCCTTCGTCGATGCGCAGTGGCTCCATGACTTCGAGCAGCGGCTCGCGGAGTACCGCGCGCATGCAGTGGGAGGTGCCGCGTGACGCAGGCGTCCGAGGGAGCTGCCGTGACGACGCCACGCGCCGGGTTCCGGCTCGATCGGCTCGAGGTGTACAACTGGGGGACGTTCGACGAGAAGGTCTGGTCCCTCGAACCGAACGGCCAGAACCTCCTCGTGACGGGGGACATCGGCTCGGGGAAGTCGACGCTCGTCGACGCCATCACCACGCTACTCGTCCCTCCGCACCGCGCTGCGTACAACAAGGCGGCGGGCGCCGAGAGCCGCGAACGCACGCTGCGCTCCTACGTCCTCGGCCACTACAAGTCGGAGCGGAACGACGTCGGCGCGAAGCCCGTCGCGCTGCGCGACGGCAAGTCCTACTCCGTCATCCTCGCGCGATTCATCGATGGCGTCCTCGGCCAGACCGTCACGATCGCGCAGGTGTTCTGGCTGAAAGATCTCGAGGGGCCGCCCGCGCGACTGTACGTGGTCGCCGAGCGTGCGCTCTCGATCCGGGAGCACTTCAGCAACTTCGGCGAGGACGTCGCCGGCCTCCGCAAGCGTCTCCGCGCGCTGAAGGTCGACGAGCTCGCGGACTCGTTCACCCCCTACGCAGCGGCGTTCAAGCGACGTTTCGGGATCGAGAACGATCAGGCGTTGGACCTGTTCCACCAGACCGTGTCGCTGAAGTCGGTCGGCAACCTCACCGACTTCGTGCGACACCACATGCTGCAGCCGTATCCGGTACAAGATCGGATCGACGCGCTCATCCGTCACTTCGACGACTTGAACCGCGCGCACGACGCGGTGGTCCGCGCGAGGCGGCAGGTCGAGCGGCTGACACCGATCGTCGAGAAGTGCGACGAGCACGCCGCGAGGACCGTGGAGATCGACGGACTGCGCCGCTGTCGCGAAGCCCTGCGACCGTGGTTCACGATGCGGAAAGTCGCCCTGCTCGACGCGCGCATCTCCGAGCACGGGGACGAGCTCGCCAGACAGCGGATCCGGTTCGAGGCCGCGTCCGGAGAGCAGCGCGCGGCACGTGCCGAGCGGGACGAGCTGGTCCGCGCGATCGCCGAGAACGGCGGCGATCGCCTCGCGGCCATCGACCGCGAGATCGAGCAGAAGGGCACGCAGCGCGACACGCGCAAGCATCAGGCGGACAAGTACCGCGGCATCGCGCATGCGCTCGATCTTCCCGCGGCGACCGACGCCGAAAGCTTCGTCGCCAATCGGCGCGCCCTCGACGAGCAAGGTGGCCGCGCACGCAGCCGAGAGGCCACCCTCGACAACGAGCTCACCGAGGCGAAGGTCGCGATGTCCGGCGAGCGCGAGACGCACGGGGAGATCGCCCGCGAGCTCGCGTCCCTTCGACGGCGACGCAGCAACATCCCGGCACACGCCCTCGCGCTGCGCGATCGACTCTGCGCCGCGATCGGAGTCGGAGAGGACGAGCTGCCGTTCGCCGGCGAGCTGCTCCAGGTGCGTGAGGGGGAGAGCGCCTGGGAGGGCGCCATCGAGCGCGTCTTGCACGGGTTCGGTCTGTCGCTGCTCGTGCCAGACACGCACTACGCCGCGGTCGCGCAGTGGGTCGACAGCACGCAGCTCGGCGCGCGGATGGTCTACTACCGTGTGCGGAGCCTGCGCTCGGTCGAGTCCGTGGATCTCCACCCCGACTCCCTCGTCCACAAGGTCGCGATCAAGCCGGACTCTGTCGTCTACGCGTGGCTCGAGAACGAGATCGCTCGGCGCTTCGACTACGCCTGCTGCGCCTCGCTCGAGCAGTTCCGTCGCGAGGCGCGCGCGATCACGCGCGCCGGCCAGGTGAAGGGGCGCGGGGACCACCACGAGAAGGACGACAGACAAGCGATCGACAACCGCTCTCGATATGTCCTCGGCTGGACGAATGCGGCGAAGGTCCGAGCGATCGAGGCCGAGCTCGCGTTGCTGGAGGACCGCATCGCGAACACCGGCGCGAAGATTGCGACGCTGGACGGCGAGCGCATCGCGCTGCGTGCGACGCTCGCGAACCTCGTCCGCCTCGAGCAATTCGAGCGCTTCGAGGAGCTCGACTGGAAGCCAGTGGCGAGCGCGATCGAGCGGATGATCGACGAGCGCCGTAGGTTGGAGGAGAGCTCCGACGCGCTCCGGATCCTGCGCGAGCAGAAGTCCGCGTGCGACGAGCGGCTCGTGCGGATCGATGCCCAAGTCCAGAAGCTCGGGAGCGCCTGCGATCTCCTCGACGACAAGATCGCGACGGACCGGCGGGCGCTCGAAGAGTGTCACACTTCGATGATCGGCGCGTCGCTCGACGACTGCTCCCTCGTCGACGCCCAGGTCGACGACGCCAGCGCGATCACCATCCAGAACGCCGATCGCCGCGAGTCGGAGGTGCGCAACCGCCTCCAGGCGCAGATCGATGCACGCGACAGGACGCTGCGTGATCTGACCGGGAGGCTGACGAGCCTGATGCAGGAGTACCGAAACGACTACCCGCTCGACACCCGCGAGGTCGATGCGAGCATCGACTCGGCCGCCGAGTTCCGGTCGATGCTCGCGCGTCTGCAGTCCGACGATCTCCCGCGCTTCGAGCGCCATTTCAAGGTGCTCCTCAACGAGAACGCGATCCGTGAGGTCGCGAGCTTCCAGTCGCAGATGCATCGTGAGCGGCAGAACATCGTCGAGCGCGTCGAGACCATCAACCGCTCGCTCCGCGGCATCGACTACAACCCCGATCGGTACATCGTGCTCGAGGCGGTCCTCGGGGCCGACGCCGACATCCGGGACTTCCAGCAGCAGCTCCGGAGATGCACCGAGGGCGCGCTCACTGGCTCGGACGACGACGCGTACTCGGAGCAGAAGTTCCTCCACGTGCGGCAGATCATCGAGCGGTTCCGCGGTCGCGACGGCACGACCGAGCTCGACGCGCGCTGGACACGCAAGGTGACCGACGTGCGCAACTGGTTCGTCTTCTCCGCCTCCGAGCGATGGCGTGACGGCGACCGCGAGCACGAGCACTACACCGACTCCGGTGGCAAGTCGGGCGGCCAGAAGGAGAAGCTCGCGTATACCGTCCTCGCCGCGAGCCTCGCGTATCAATTCGGCCTCGAAGGGGGCTCGGGACGGACGCGCACGTTCCGCTTCGTGGTGATCGACGAGGCCTTCGGACGCAGCGCCGACGCCTCCACGCGCTACGGCCTCGAGCTCTTCGAGCAGCTCGGGCTCCAGCTGCTCGTCGTGACGCCGCTGCAGAAGATCCACGTCATCGAGCCGCACGTATCGGGCGTCGCGTTCGTGCACAACGAGAACGGCCAGCGGTCGATGGTGCGCAGCCTCACCATCGAGCAGTACCGCGCCGAGCGTCGCGAGCGCGCCGAGACGCGCGTGCAACTCGAGCCAAGCCCGCCGGCCGCGCGGTCGGCATGACGACGACCCCCGACTGGACGTCCCCAGAGGACATCCGAGCCGAGGTCCAACGAGCTTGGGATCGCGGCCGCATCCTCGCGGGCCGCGTGACCGGCGAGTCGATGTTCCCCTGGACGCTGCGCACCCGAAGACCGGGGCGTCGCGAGCTCAGCGAGCGCTTCGACGATGTCCGCGGGTGGATCCGCGCGCTGGTCGAAGCGAGCCGCGAAGTGTCCGGCCACGGCTACGAGATCCGGTGGACCGAGATCGAGCACCGCCAGATCGGGCGTAACCGCGTGCCGGATGGGATCGCGGTACCCACCGAGGCCGATGCGCTCCAGCTGATCGGCAAGCGTCGCGCTGCGCAACGATTCGACGAGCTCGTCGGCCCGACGCTGGCGGTGTTCCCCGAGCTCCGCGAGTGGATCGCACGGAGACCACTCGAGGTACTGGCAGAGGCGGACGCCTGGCCGCGAATCGTCGAGGTGCTGCGCTGGATGCGCGCGCATCCTCGTCCCGACCTCTACCTCCGCCAGGTCGATCTCCCCGGCGTCGACACCAAGTTCATCGAGATCCGCCGCAAGTTGTTCGCCGAGCTCTTCGACCTCGTGCTCCCACCGACGGCGATCGGCAGCGGCACGTCGTTCGAGGCTCGCTTCGGGTTTCGGGCGAAGCCCTCGACGGTCCGATTTCGCATCCTCGACTCGCGCAACGCGATCGCCGGGCTCACCGATCTCGCGGTCCCGGTCGCGCAGCTCGCTCAGAGGCCGCCGTCGTGCCGGCGCGTGTTCGTCACAGAGAACGAGATCAACGGACTCGCGTTCCCCGACTGCGAAGACGCGATCGTCATCTTCGGCCTCGGGTACGCACTCGAGGTGCTCGCAGAGCTGCCATGGCTGCGTGCGTCGTCGGTCCACTACTGGGGCGACATCGATACGCACGGCTTCGTCATGCTCGACCGGCTGCGCGCGTTCTTGCCCGACGTCCGCTCGGTGCTGATGGACCGCGAGACGCTCGAGGCGCATCGCGCGTCCTGGGTCGAGGAACGCAGTCAGACGGCCGGCCCGGTGAGCCGTCTGACCGAGAGCGAGCGCGCGTTGTTCGAAGATCTCGTGCTCGACAGAATCGGGCCGCGCGTGCGCTTGGAGCAGGAGCGAATCAGTTTCGGATGGGCGTCACGCGCGCTGGCCGCGAGGTGACGAGCGCGTGTTCAGCAGGTCGTCCGTCGAGGCGACGCCCGCCCCCTCCGGTCCCTCGCGCCGCTCGACTCAGCTCTCATCCGGGATGGCCGCGAGCTCCAGAAACGTCGGCGTCGGCTGCGGGCGGTCGCCGAGCTCCCCCGCGTCGACCTCGAGCACCACGAGCCCGAGCCTCTCGTAGAAGGCGATCGCCGCGAGAGCGCAGCTCGGAGCGATCGTCGTCGGGCTGCAGACGGCGGATATCCACGCGTCAGCGTGCCTCGCTCTTTCGCCGCTGCGGGCCCGTCTTCGTTTTCGACGACTCACCTGCCATCAACGCCTTCATCGCCGCGGTCGGCTTGCGTGGCTTTGCGATCCTTCCGGCGACCGCCTCGAAAGAAGTCTTCGTGAGCACGAGCTTGGGCGGGATGATCACGTCGGCGGGGAGCTCATGCAGCGCCTCGAGGTGATGGCGAAGAGCCTCTTCGACGAGGTGTCCCTTCTTGACCCCGTGAGCCTTTGCGTACCGTTCGAGCTGCTCCCGAATCTCTTCGGAGAGGTACCGGAGACCTGTGCGTCGGCCATGATGTGCCCTCGATTCTACGAAAGTGTAGATGCTCCCGCCATACCCCGCCATCACCAACGAGCAAGGCGCGGACGGGAATGGGCCGCAGCGGTCGTCGCGCCGCAACAGGACGCAATCCTCAGCCGCGGTCGGCGGACTCGGTTCGGATGCCGTCTCGGGTCCGCAGGTGAAGAGCGGTGAGCAGCTGATTCGAGCCGCGATCACCGAGCCACTGGCGCTCGGCGGCCGCGACGAAGAAGCGCATCGCGGACAGGTCGCGCACCGACGCAGCGACACGACGAGCCTCTTCGGGGTCGGGTACGTCGACGAGGATCTCGAACGCGTGCCCAACGGGCGCTGGGGCGTCCCCCGGGTCGAACCACGTGGACTCGTCCGCCGTGACGCGCACGATGGGCGTGCCATCGCGCCGCACTCCGACGATGCGGTCGGTGGGGGCGAGCAGCTCGCTCGGGAGCCCGCTGGTGAGCCCGAAGACCACGATGGTCTCGCGGAGGTGCCGAGCGAGATCGTCGAGCGCGGCGAGTACGTCCGAGCCCACGGCAGGCGCCTCGTTCGTAGCCCACTCGAGCAGCTGCCGTCGACCTGACTCCCAACCCGGCGCCGCGACGTCGAACGTCTCGTTGTACTCCCCATCCCAGGGATC
This sequence comes from Polyangiales bacterium, assembly GCA_046593995.1. GTDB lineage: Bacteria > Myxococcota_A > Polyangia > Polyangiales > JADJMO01 > JALHOE01. Next base: position 11,260 of record JBKJQC010000597.1, on the reverse strand, counting down.
GGTGACCTCGAGCCCCGCACGTTTGCGCCAGTATCGACTGGGAGCTCGCAACCGTCCTGACGCGGAGGCGAGCGGGCGGAGATTCAGTGGCTCGATGCCGAGCCGACCGAACACGCGCATCGCGCTCGCGCGCTCGTCCGCCGAGCCCTCCAGCGCCTCGAAGTCCGCGAAGTCGTCGAGCCAGAGCGCACGCTGGCTGACGTAGTCGTCGCGCCACGCGTCGGCGAGCGCACCGCGGGCACGCGCCGCGTCGATCCCGCGCACCCAGTCGGGCGTGGGTGCGTACGATCCATTCGAATCCTCAAAGGCATACTCCTCGAGCCCTTCGGAGAATTTGTAATCCGGGGTGTAGCGAGCTGTTGGTGATCCGAACGCGCGGGCGAGCAGATACGCTCCCGCGCGCACGTCCGCGCGGTCGCGCGGCTCGTCCGCGAACGTGCTCCACCACTTGTGCAGGCTCATGATCACGGCGTCACTCCGGATCGCGCCGGCGGGGATACGGATCGGGCGGCGGAGGTTCAGCCGTCGTCGAAGATCGACGCGAGATCGGTGGCCGCCAACGCTCTCTCGAACCACCGCGAGAGCAGCGCCTCGTCGACGCACGAACGAATGCGCTCCGCGAGGGACGCGTCTACTTGGAACCCACGCGCGACCAACAACCCGAGGAGGTTTCTTGCCGTGGCCTCGATGCGTCCCTGCGCGATCCCCTTGGCCTCTCCCTCCGCGATCCAACGCTTCGCGAAATCACTCTGGTATTCGTACTTCTGACTCATGAGCTCCTCCACCGCGATCCTCGCTGCTGCGGGCAACGCAGCGATGACCACGTCACTGTAAATTGCGCGCCGCTCCTCGTCGATGTCCGCCAGCTCGAGCGCGCGCACGACTTCGGCCGTCCGCTCCACCGCGCGCGCATCGTTCGCATGCGCGACGCACGCAAGGACCACGAGCTCAGGGTCTCGTTCGACAGCTGCTGGATCAGGCAGCGGGAACGCGGCCGGTCCGAGCACGCAGGGACGCAGAACGAAGCCGGGGTGGCCGAGATCGATCTCCTCGGCGGCCCACTCGGCGATGTCCTCGTCGAGCGTGAGGACCAGCAGGACCACCGGGCAGCGCAGCTCACGTCGCAGCAGGACGAGATACGTCGGCCAGGTGTACCGCTTCGAGTCGTCCCGATTCAGCTGCACTTCCACGATGATCCCGAGGACGGCCCTCTCGTCCTCGAGCACGACGACGCTGTCGGCTTGGATCGAAACCGGCCGCGTCTCCCGTAAGCTCTCGGACGCGAGGCTTGCGCGCGCGTGCTGCGGCAGCTGCAAGTGCAAGGTGTCCCGAAGCAACTCCGCGGCGAGCTGCGGGCGGTTGCGGAACAAGAGGACCAGGCCCTCGTGCAGGTGCGACGGCATCGGCGATCGCCATGGCACGCGGCGTGCCGTCGTCGAACGACACGAAGCGCCGGGAAATTGTGCGGGCGCGCGAGGCATCCCGCCGGCGGTCCGCCGCTTCCGCCGGCGGCCACGACATCACGACGACGGTTCGACGTGGCCTCCGGCCCAGGTGAGCAGCAAACGTTCTGCTGCGCGGATCGCGCGGCAGAGTCCTTCGATCGTGGCGAGCAGCGCGTTCCGCTGCGCGGTGAGCTCGCGCGCCGCGAGGGCGTCGAGGCGGCGCCGCGAAGACGCTGCTCGGAGCTCTCTGGCGCGCGCCTCGAGAGTCGTCGCGTAGTCCGCGCCGACGAACGACGAGAGCTGCTGTGCGTGCTTCGACACGAAGCCCGCGTAGGCCTCGATCGAGCACGCGATGACGGAGACCGCGCGCGCACGCAGGGGATGATCGCGGCGGAGCTCAGCGAGTCGCGTGCGCATCGCCGTGTCGCCCTGCAGCTTGGCCCACTGCTCCGCCACGGCGCGGAGACGCGCCAGCTCTGCGACGGCATGGGTCGCCGCGACGGTCGGTGTCGGACCGGGAGCGCCACGTCGCTGCACGCCGAGGACACGGATCTCCGCGATCAACGCGTGGAGCTCGGCGGCGCTCTGCGCGGTGATCGTCCCTCCCGTCGCGCGTGCGAAGTCGGAGGCGCGAGCCTCGACCTCGATCGCGAGCTCGGAGGCGCTGACCAGGAAGCGCTGAAGCGAGACCTTCGGACGGGACCGGCGCGCCATCGTCAGCACTCCGGGGCGCCGGCCCGACCGAGCTCTCTCGCTCGCAGCAGCAGCCCGTGCGGTAGCGGTAGCAGCCTGTGCGGCAGCGGTAGCGGGCCATGCGGTCGCGGTAGCAGCCCGTGCGGTAGCGGTAGCAGCCTGTGCGGCAGCGGTAGCAGGCCATGCGGTAGCGGTAGCAGCCCGTGCGGTAGCGCCGGATCGGCGTCGCCCGCGAACATCTCGGCGAAGGCCATCGTCAGCTCCCCTCTCACCCGCGCGGGACGAACACCAACGCGGTCGGATCGACCTCGATCCGCAGCCGACCACCCCGCACCGCGAGCAGCGCGCTCATCCGCACGCTCCGGCCGTTCACGCGGATCTCGTCGTCGTGCTCGCGCGATCCACGCAGCCACTCGAGGAACTCCCCACCGTCGCGCGCGCCTTCGCCGCACGCGGTCACGCAGCGGCGGAACAGCTTGGGGAACACCAGCGCTCCCCGCGCGCCGACGGACGCGACGCCCGAGAGCGCGAACGCCCGGGTCGCGTCGTCCGACCACACGCCGTGGTGCGCGCCGCGTGCGTCGCGCGCGAGGCCGCGGAGCTGCCGCCGCACGTCCGCCTCGAGCGAGGCGTAGGCGAGCGGGTAGGCCGCGCCGGTCGCGAGCATGTGCGCGTTCGCGGACGCTGCGACGATCGCGCGATCGAGCGCCACCATCGCGTCTCGTGCGATCGCCACGTCGCCCAGTCGGTACACGAACCGGATCACGCGCCCGCGCACGTCCGCCGCGCGGGCGATGATCACGCCGCGCGTCTCCGCCGCGCGCATCACCCAGTCGTGGAGGAGCTCGAAGCGCGAGAACCCGAGCCGACGCAGCAAGCGCGTACGGGCCCCCGCGCTCCGTCGCTGTCGCGCGCCTTCGTAGTGGAGCTCCGGGGCGTCGACCCCTTCGAGCCGCACCGACACGGCGCTTTGCTTGGAGCCCTGTTTCGAGAGAGAGGCCCACCCGGCGAGCGCGCGCAGGTTCTTCGAAAAATCCGGTCGGAAGCGGATCGTGTCGCCGTCCGGCGACGTCCCCGCGGTGGTGAATGCGCCGGTGAATGCGTAATAGCGCGCGCTCACGACGCACCTCGTGCGACGCAGACGTCGCATCGACCGCACGGCTCGGCGAGCTCTCCGAAGTACCCGAGGATGTGCGCCGCGCGGCACGCGACGCTCTGCGCGTAGTGCATCATCGCTGCGAGGCGCGCCTTGTCGCCGACGCGTCGTCGCTCATAGCTCGCAACGACGGCCGCCAGCCTGCGCCGCGCCTCCGCCGGCGCGACGATCGTCAGCCGTTCGTCGCGCATGCGCACGACGCCGTCGCGCGACAGATGCGCGAGGACCACCTCGAGCCTCCGCACCGGCATCGCCGCCTCCGCCGCGAGGGCAGCGAGGGTGACGTGCGGACGCGTGACGTTCGAGAGGATCGCGCACAGCCGCTGGCACTCGACCGCGCGCGGGTACTTCCCCGAGAGGAAATACGCCTGGATGCGGCGATCTTCGAGCCGGTAGAACAGGTAGGCGCGCGCGGGCTCGCCGTCGCGGCCTGCGCGGCCGGCTTCTTGGGCGTACGTCTCGAGCGAGTCGGGGAAGGTCCAGTGGACCACGAACCGCACATCGGGCTTGTCTCCCAATCGTGACGGCCCGAGCCCGAACGCCTTGGTCGCGACCATGACGCGATATGCGTTCTCCATGAACGCGACTTGCGTCTGCTCCCGCTCGTGCATCGGGCGCTTGCCGTGATAGAGGCCTGCAGCGACACCAAACTCTGTGAGCCACGCGTGGATCTCGTCCGCGAGCGCGGTGGTCGCGACGTACACGATCCCGACGCCCGGCTCCTGCGCGAGGATCGCGCGCAGCGCCTCGCGCTTCCGCCCTTCGTTCACGGTGCGGAGCACGCGGAAGACGAGGTTCTTCCGCGTGAGGCCCGGCCGCACGATCAGCGGCGCGCGCATCCCGAGCTGGATCGCGATGTCCGCCGCGGTCTCGGCGGTCGCGGTGGCGGTGGTGGCGAGGATCGGGGGACGACCGAGCCGCCGCGCGACTTCGGCGATGCCGAGGTACGCGGGGCGGAAGTCGTGCCCCCAGTCCGACACGCAGTGCGCCTCGTCGACGACGAGGCGCGCGACACCGTTGCGACGGAGGAGCGCGATGCAATCTTCCGTCTGCAGGCGCTCCGGCGTCACGTAGATGAGGGGGGAGATCCCGGTGCGGATCTCCTCCTCGTTGTCTCCCAGGTGGGGGGCCTCCGCCGCCGAGAGCGACGAGTCGAGGCGCGAAGACTCCATGCGAAAGCGATCGAGGTGCGCGACTTGATCCTGCACGAGCGCGAGCAGCGGCGAGATGACCACCGTCGGCTGGCGCAGGAACAGCGCCGGGAGCTGATGACAGAGCGACTTGCCGCCCCCCGTGGGCAGCACGCCGATGGCGTCACGACCCGCGAGCACCGCCTCCACGAGCTCGCGTTGTCCAGGTCGCAGCTGCCCATCCTCGGACGAGATGCCGAAGCGCCGAGCGGCACGCATCACCCGCGCCCAGTCCGGTGTGCGGACGGGCGCGTCTCTCTCCGGTGCCGTCGGCACCTCGATCGCAGTGTCCATGACGAACCTCTCCTTTCCTCTCCTCGAGTGCGCTGCGTGAGAGCGCGTGCGATCACGCGTTCGGGGTGGGGGCGGGGGTCGGCTCCGCGGGCTTGCCGTTCTTCTTCCGCGTGGCCGAGCGCTTGGCGTCGACGCGGCGCTTCCGCGCGTAGACGCTCGTCACGGCCTGCACCTTCGTGGGCTCGTGGCGGAACACCCAGCGGGCGACCGCGCGAACGCGGCGCACCCGACGGTCGATGAGCTGGAGGATGCGATTGCGCGTCGCGAGCTTCGCCGTCGCGTCCGGGGAGACCGGCGGGTTGGCGGGCATCGCGAGCAGCTCGCGGGAGAGCTTCTTCGCCTCCGCGATCATCGCGACGTCGAACCCGCCGAGCGCTGCGAGCTCGGTCTTCGACGACTCCGCGAGGCCCGCGTACTCGTCGAGCTCCACCGCGAGCGCGTCCGGGCTGTCCGGATCGTCCTTGTGGGCGGCGACGAGGCGCGTGAGCTTGGTGTCGTTCTCGTCCTCGACGCCGTCGTCGAAGAGGAACTCGAGCGCGCCGCCGAGCTCGTCGACGAGGAAGCGCGCGCGGTCGAGCTTGGTGGTGTCCGCCTTCGGGTTGACCGCGTCGCGATACGCGATCTGCGCGCGCATCACCTCGGTGATCAGCGCCTCGATCTCGTCGGCGACGACGACGGACAGCTTGCCGTCGACGAGGCCGGGCGCGCCCGTCTTCTTGTCGGCCTTGTGATGCGTGCGGACGAACGTCGCGACGTCCTGCGCCTCGCCTATCGTCGCGTGGTACGGGACGGTGAACGTGAACTCGTCGGACGTGAGGGCGGCGAGCTCGTTGGTGAAGTCGATCTTCTTGGTGGTCGGCATGATGAATCTCCGTGCTTCGTGTCGGTGCACGAGGGCTTTCGACGCCGCGGGACATCCGCGCGCCTTCGCCGTCGTGATGGGCCCCTAAGCAGTCGGCGTGCCGACCTTCGCGGCGCCACGATCTGCGCGAAATCCCGCGATTCCGATGAGCCCCGGAGGAATTCCGACATCGGCGCGCGTCGCAGTCGGAAATTCCGATTCGGAATTCCGATGGGGCGGTCAGCGAGCGCGCTCCGTGTCCCGCTCAGCGCGTCGCCCTCGCTTGGCGAAGGCGGTGGAATCGGTACGCTGCGGTGTCGTGGGCGACGCCGACAGCGACACGCTGAGCCTGGAGGTCGATCTACGGACGCTCGCGAAGCCCGTGATGGGCGCGGTGCTGATCTTCAAGGGAAGGCAGCCGGTGAACGAGGTCGTGCACTGGAACGACAAGACGCTCCGGATCGGGCGCGTCGAGGGGAACGACATCCGCGTATCGGGCGACCACGCGACCGCCCGCGAGCACGCGGAGGTGCGCTACCTCGGCGACGGCGTCTGGGAGATCCGCGATCTCGGGTCGAAGAACGGCACCTTCGTCAACGGCGTGCTCCTCTCGGGCATCGCGCTCCGCCACGAGGCGCACCCGTGGATCGTGATCCGCTTCGGCGGCAGCATCGTGCTGCTCGGCGACGTGCAGTGGTACCGGGTCGCGCCCTTCCGCTCGACGCCGGAGCTCGACAGCAGCCCGCGCCTGACCAAGGCGTACGACTACATCGAGGGCTCCGCCGCGGTCGGTCGCACCACGATCCTTCACGGCGAGACCGGCACCGGAAAGGAGCACGCCGCGCGTCACTACCAGCGCTCGAGCCCGAACGCGCGCGGCCCGTACCTCGAGATCAACTGCGCGACCCTGAAGGGCGACACGACGCTCACAGAGCTGTTCGGCACGACCAAGGGCGCCTTCAGCGGCGCGGATCGCGAGCGGCGGGGCGCGTTCGAGGCGACGGACGGCGGGGGCGCTGTTCCTCGACGAGGTCGGGGAGCTCGGGCTCGAGATCCAGCCAGAGCTGCTGCGCACGGTGCAGGAAAAGACCGTGAAGCCGCTCGGCGCGGAGAAGCCGCGAAAGGTGAACGTGCACCTCGTCTGCGCGACGCACCGGGACCTCCCGGAGGAGGTCGCGAACGGGCGGTTCCGGCAGGATCTGTATCAGCGCCTCAAGCACTCGGTGATCGAGATCCCGCCGCTCCGCGACCGACTCGAGGAGATCCCGTGGCTCATCGCGCGGGAGTGCGCGGAGATGAACGTGTCCTCAGAGTTCGTCGAGGCGTGTCTGCTCCACACGTGGGAGGGGAACGTGCGCGAGCTCCGGACCGCGGCGGGGAGCGCGGTGCTGCACGCGCGCGATACGGGGGCGCGGACTTTGTTTCGGGCGGATTTCGAGGCTGCGATCGGGGTGCCGGTGACGAAGGCGGAGCCGGAGCCGCCGGTGCACGTGCACGAGGAGCCGGAGGCGGCGACGGCGAAGGCGCGGGTGCCGCGGAACCCCGAGAAGCAGGCGCGGTTCTTCGCGGAGTACGACGCGCACGGGGACATCAAGCGCGCGGCGAAGGCGCTCGGGATCGCGCTGTCGACGGCGTATGACTGGCTCGAGGCCCGCGCAAGACCACGCAAGTGAAGAGCGCTCGTTTGAGATCTCAGTTCCCGGCGTCGGGACGGTTTGCGTTAGGATGTCATCTTGCGCGACGGTGGCGCCTTCCACGCACGTTGCGACGAGCACCCCCTTCGAGCAGGTTCGCCCATGACGACAGAAGCCACGATCCTCGGCACCGCGAGCTCCGCCGCGATAGAGACGTCAGGGCCGTGCATCGACGAGTATCTCGTTGTGGTTCGCGAAAAGATGGGGGTGCGTGCCGCTGAGAGTACGCAGAACACGGCCATCGACGTCGTGTCCAAGTGCGTCGCGGCCTACGCCGCACAGTTCGGCCAGGGTGAGGTCGGCGCGGGCGGTAGCGGTAAGGTCAAGAAGGGCGCGACGACGTCCACGGAGATTCCGCCGACCACGGGGTTGATTTACGGAAAGGTTCAGAGCGGCAAAACGAACGCGTCGATGGCGACGGTTGCTCTCGCGCTCGCGAATGGGTTCCGCGTCTTCGTGGTTCTCACCTCCGATAACGTCTTGCTCGGCACCCAGACGTCGGAGCGGTTCGCTGGTCTTAAGTTCGGGCCGACGATTTACGAATGGCGCGAGTGGCAGAGCGACCCAAAGGCGCTCGGCGAGCGCATCAAAGACGACCAGCGGTTCGAAGACACCGGCGTGGTCCTCGTCTCCACGAAGAACACGCACCACCTTGCCAACCTGTTGACGGTTCTCGAGGCGTCTGGCGCGAAAGGCTTCCCCGCGATCATCGTCGACGATGAGGCCGACAACGCATCTCTCAACACGAGCGTCGGCAGGGAAGCGCGCGCCGCCCGCAAGAGCGCGAGCGGTGCGCAGCAGGACGACGTCGAACCAAGCAAGATCTTCGAGCGTATCGGGGATCTGCGACGTGGGTTGCCGCACCACGTCTATCTCCAGGTCACCGCGACTCCGCAGGCACTGTTTCTTCAGGCGATCGATCACGAGTGCCGGCCGCGGTTCTGCGCGCTGTCCACTCCCGGCGACGAGTACATCGGCGGAAAGGACTTCTTCGGCGACGGTTCGAAGCTCCAGGTCACGCTGTCGGCCGAGGAGTTCACGAGCCTTCGCGTCACGAAGGACGCGAAGAACAAGGAAGCAAGAATTCCCGACGGCTTGCGTCTCGCGCTGGCGTGCTACTTCCTCGGCTGCGCACAGAAGCACGCGGAGCGTCGCGGCGACGATCGCTACTCGTTCCTCGCGCACCTCGACGTCACCCGAGTCAGTCACGAACATGTCGGCAAGGTGATCGACAGCCACGTCTCCTGGCTCGACCGCGCACTGCGCGGACGCGGTACGCCCGCTGATGGCGCGGCGGCAGAGATCGACCTCCGAAAGGGCTGGGACGAGCTCTCGAAGACCTGCGACAGTCTGCGACCTCTTTCGGTGCTGCGGACCTACGTGGAGCAAGTCTTGCGCAACGTGCGCTGCGTTCTGGTGAACGCGGAGTCCGACGCAAAGAAGATCACGTACAAGCCGGGGCCCAACATCTTCGTCGGGGGCAACCGCCTGGGACGTGGCGTCACGATCGAGAACTTGATGGTGACGTATTACGGCCGCGACGCGAAGACGAAGGTCATGGACGTCGTTCACCAGCACGCCCGCATGTTCGGCTACCGCAGGAATGTCCTCGACGTGACGCGGTTGTTCTCGACGGAACCGATCCTCAAGGCGTTCAAGGACATCCACGACGCGGACGAGTCGATGCGTGCCGCGATCGGTACGGACCCGGAGAAGCTCGACGTGAAGCCGGTCTGGGTCGGGCCCAAGATGCGCGCGACGAAGGCGGCAGTGCTCAACCCGTACGACCTTGGCGTCATCGTGCCGGGCCGGATGGTCTATCCATGGCATCCTCTCTACGGCGCTGCCGAAGTGAAGACCGCGGACCTCGATGCTCGCCTCGCGTCCTTGGAGCGCGGCGTCTACCATCCGATTCCGATCGACGAGGTTCGCGAATTGTTGAAGCTCATGCCCGCAGAGGAGCGCTTCGGACACGTTTGGAGCGCTTCGCGGATCGACGAGATCCTTCGCCAGATGCAAGCAGTTCTCGGGGTGTCGCACGTGCAATTGCACATGCGCGACAAGGGACCCGGCGTGAAGCGTGACGCCGACGAGGCGACCGATACCGCGTACGGCGCCGATGTCGTGCACGCAAAGCGGACGTATCCCGGGCAGCCGGTGCTGTTTCTGCGACGGCAGCAGGGGACCATCGACAAGGGGTGGGGCGGGGTGCCGTTCTGGGCGCCGACGCTGCTCATCCCGCGCGATCATCGGTTCGTGTTCACGTTCAGCAACGTGGGCGATGTCGACTGACGTCGAGGCCGTTCTGCGGACCGTCGAAGCCACGTCGGACCCGACGCGGTTCAAGCTCGTTCCCCTCTCGGCGAACGCACACCTCAGTCGCACCTGCGAAGGCGCACCGTGCATCGTCTTCAGGTTCGCCGACCAATCGGCGGGGCCGGCCCTCACCGGGAAGGCCCTACGCCTCGACGTTCATCCACGCGCACAGATCGTCACAGACGGGGAATCCGCTGAGCACTCGATCGCGGTGCTGGCGTGCATCGAACAGGCGCTGGTTCGGGAGTTCTGCGTGCTCGCACACGACGTCGAGACGCGTCTCTCCAAGGACCGCAGCACGTTCAGCTCGGTGCATGCGGTGCGTGAGTTCTACCTGCGGTGGTCCGAGCTGCTTCGCGCTGCCCGCGCCGCGTCGCCTCAGGAGGCTCTCGGGCTGTGGGGAGAGCTGCACATCCTCTCGGCGATGCCGAATGCCGACGCCGCGGTCGGTTGTTGGTACGGGCCGCACGCAGGTGCCCACGATTTCGGCGCGAACGGTGTTGCGCTCGAGGTGAAGACGTCGCTGCGCGGACACGTCCACACCTTCGGCCTCGATCAGCTCGCAGAGAGCCCGCGTACGCAATTGCTCGTCGCTTCGCTGCACGCCGCGAAGGATCCAGCAGGCGGAACCACGGTCGGCGATCTCCTGCATGGCCTGGAGACGAGGCTCGCGTCGCCGATGGTCTTTCGGCGGAAATTCCTCGAGCTCGGCTACGACCGCGAAGCGTTCGGCAACGACCGCTTCGTGGCGCGCGCACTCTGCTATCACCGTGGCGCCGCGATTCCGCGCCCCCGCGACATCGAAGCCGGTGTGAGCCACGTGCGCTTCGACGCGGACCTGACGGGATGCGCGGCCATGAGCACTGCCGCGGCCGAGCTTGCGATCGCGCGCATGCTCGCGATCTCGCCGAGCCCGGCGACGCCCGTCGCGATTCCGCGGCGCGTGACCTCACGCGCCCGTTCACGCGTCCGGCGGTGATTCGCGGCTCGGTTCGGCGAGCGAGACCGGCGGAGGCATGTTCTCCCCCGCGGCGAAGCAAGCAAGCAGCCGTTGCACGCGATCGGGCTTCGTTCCGTGCTTCGGCAGGCGGTTCCGCGCCAACGCCGCCTCCAGCTGCTTCCCGTCCAGCTCCATCAGTAGGCTCGCCTCGGAGAACCGTGATTCGCGCACGAGCCGGACGAGATGTTCTTTTGTACCCACGATGCGGCTCGATCCAATTCCCGACAGGATGTCGGAGAGATCCTGTCCGCGCAGCGAGCCGAAGAGCGCGTCGAACGCTTCGCGTTCGAGCGTACGTGGCTCTGGCGGCGGAGGCGGCGGTGGCTCCGTCCGCGGACGGATGTCGGCGCCATCGCGGAAGTGCTCGACGACGCGCGCGACCAAATCTTCTTTGGCGCCGCCGACGTTGATGGAGAGCGAGCGACACAGGTCGCGGAGATCGGCGACCGACACCGCGTCGAGCACCTCGGACGGTTGCAGGTAGTTCTCCAGGAGCCTGGTTGCCTTCTCCTCCTTCGTCGTGCCCGTCGACCGCATGTCAGCTTTGGCCAGGGCCGCGGCGGTATCGCCGCCCGACAGCCGCTCGTACAGCCGTCGACGTGCATCGAGGCTGACCTCGAGCCCGAGCACC
>JBKJQC010000530.1:0-3056 GCA_046593995.1 Polyangiales bacterium | reverse complement strand
TTCACGTGGTTGGTGAGCACGTAGCGGACCGCGTTCCGGACCTCGGTCGGCGTCTTCAGCGCGCGGGCGTGATAGCGCTCGGCGAGCACGCGTCCGCTGCGCTTCATCATCACGTTGAGTGCGCGCGCGAGGCGGATGGTGAAGCCCTGCATCCGCCGCGAGAGCGTGCTGCGATCGGGGGCTTCCACGAGCAGGTGCAGGTGATTGCCCTGGACCGAGTAGTGGACGATGCGGAGCCCGTGCCCCTGCTCTTCACGGAGCGCGTTCTCGACGTGCCTGAACGCGCGCTGGCTGCGGAGGTTCCAGACGCCGCGGCACATGCGCAACGTGACGTGAAGCGGGTGTCTCGGGTCGAGGTCCGGGCGTCGCGCGTGCGGGATCGTCTCGGCCGAGCGCCGCGGTCGGCCCGCACCCTTCCGCGCGCCGCCGTGCGTGCGCGGCGTCGTTCCGGCGAGCTCGAGCTGACGTGGTACGCGGCGGCCCATCTTGAATCCGCGAATATAGTGGACGCGTCGACCGACGCAAGTGAGCGCGAGCTTGCTCCGTTCCCTCAGGGCGTACGGAACGATGCGATCCCTGACAGGCTGGACCGCGCCGCGCCGCCGTGCGCCGCACGGCCACCTGTGAGCGCGTGCGCGCGAACGACGATGGCGGCCGCCGTCACGCGACGCGCGCGTGGATGGCCTCGACGTGGGATGTCCTGAGGGTCGATGCGGAGACGGTGCGGAGCGCGTCGAGGCCGCGGCGCAGGGTTCGGCCGAAGAGCTCGACGCCGTCGTTCGCGCCGACAGCGAGGAACGGACCTTCGATCACGACGCCGCGGATCCGGAGCGGTGCGCCGTGCGATTCGCAGTGCGCCGACACGCGCGCGGAGATCGTGTCGAAGGCCTGCGCCGCGGCGGTCGTGGAAGGGAAGCAGGCGACGATCACGTCGCCGCGCTCGCGCATCACCGCGCCTCCCTCTTCCTCGACGGTCGTGCGTGCCGTCACGGATTGCTCGCGGACGAGCGCGAGCGCGCGGCCGTCGCCGAGCGTGTCGCAGGCTTCGGCGACGTGGAGCGTCTCGAGGAGGAGCACGACCAGCGTGCGGACGCCGACGCCGACCGAGCGCGGCTGCGTCGGCGGCGTAGACGTCGAGGAGCTCGGGGCACGTGAGGCAGAGACTCGCGGATCGTGGACAGAGTCGGCGGTGTCACGGAGCGTGGCGGAGACGCATCGCCAGCCCGCTTTCAGCAGATCGGACTCTGATCGCTCGCACGCGCGCGCCGCCGTGCGTGCGCGGCGGCGTTCTGGCGGGCTCGAGTTGGCGTGGTAGACGCGGCGACGCATCTTGAATCGGCGAATATCCGTGGACGAGCCGCCGTCGTCGCGCATCCCCCACGAAAGAACCGGTCCGCGACGGACCTCGCGGAGGATGCGGCGGCGCTGTCTGGAGCGTGTGCGGCGAACCCCCGGCGGGACGGGCCCTCGGTTCGGGCGGAAGGCGCGGGGGCTTTGGACTACGGCGTCGAGCGCGAGGTCTTTGGGATCGATGGACCGCATCGGTCGCCCATGGCCTCGAACCCGACGGCCAGCAGCGGCCGCTTCTCGATCGGCGCCCAGGTCGCGATCACGACGCGCCCGGCGGGGCGGAGCACGCGCACCCCGCGAGGGCAAACGAGACGGCCGAGACGACGAGCACGCTCCCCCACGACATCGCCAAGGAGCACACGATGACCGCGCAGCGAGCTATGCCATGAGCGCGACCGCGGGCCGCGGTGCGGTGTCGTCCCAGCGTCGGAGGCGGAACGCGAGGACGTCGTCCAGGAGCGCGACGAGGCTGCGCAAGCAACTGGCGTCGGCTGCGGCGAGATCACGATCCATGCTGTCGGCGACGAGCGCCTGCAGCGCGTCGGTCGCTTCCTCGAGGAGGATCGGCGGCGTCGACGCGAGCAGCGCGAACAGCCCCGGGCTCGGCAGTCGCTGCGTGCGGTGCAGGACGTCGAGCGACCAGGCGATCCACGCGCCCGCGCCCTTCGAACGCGCGAGCCGGACCGAGGCACGGAGCGCGTCGTCGAGGTGCTGCGGGTCGATGACCTTCTTCGCGTCGAGGAGCTCCGAGAGCTTCACCGCGAGTCGACGCATCGACTCCTCGGCCTCGTCGAAGCGCATGAGCCCCATCGCCTTGTCGAGGAGCTCCACCTCGAGCTGCAGCCACCACTCGCGGCGCTGCTGGCTCTCGGTCCTCTTGTACTCCTTCGACGCCGTGCCTTCCGCGCCGCAGTGGGGGCAGGTCGGCGCCTGCATCATGAACGGGCGCTTGCACCGCGCGCAGCTCCGGATCGCGCCCCTTCGACGCGATGTCCCGGCGCGGCGTCACGACGCGGCTGAAGAGCACCTCGGTCTTGCCGAGGCGGATCCGATCGCCGTGATGGAGCTCGACCTCGCCGGTCACCTCCACGCCGTTCACGTAGGTGCCGTTGAGACTCTCGAGATCGCGGAGCGTGATCTTCCCGCCCTCGCTCGTCTGCACGAACCGGAGGACGGCGTGCTCTCGCGAGAGGACGGGATCCTCGATGGTGAGATTGCAGCTCGATCCTCGTCCGAGCACGGTCTCGCCGGTGAGGACCTCGTACTCTTGGAGCTGGATGCGAAGGCGATATCGGACCATTGCGAGCGGCGACGGGAGCAAGCCGCGTTCCCCGCTCGGCCTGCGCTAGCCCTGCTCGGCATCGTGTCGCGTCGCACGCCGCCGTCTCCGACCGCGTCATGACGGAAGTCCTCACTCGCCGGTTGCGTCACCGCGCGCGCGCTTGCGGCCCGCGCCCACCCAGCCCACTCGGACCTTCATGCACCCCGCGGCCCCGCGCTTGGTCCATGATGCCCGCAATGCGGCGACGCGCGAGGATCCGCGAGACGCGCAGCGGCGCGTCGTCGTGATCGGGAACCTCGATGGCGTCCATCGCGGGCATCAGATCGTCCTCCAGCGCGCGAAGGCGCGCGCGACCGAGCTCTCCGCGGAGCTCACCGTCCTCACGTTCGAGCCGCATCCTGCTGCGGTGCTCGGCGCATCGGCC
>JBKJQC010000256.1:0-3557 GCA_046593995.1 Polyangiales bacterium | reverse complement strand
GGCGCCGACGAGCGACGTGAGGGCGCGGCCGCGATCGGCAGACTCTCGCCCCTCCGTGCCTTCGTGCCTCCGTGTTCAATCCGATCTGCCGTCGTGCGTTCGAGAATCACGCTCGGTCGTTTAGCTGGTGATCGCGATCCCGAGCTGCTTCCGCAGGTTCGAGTAACGCTCGCTCGAGGCGAAAGTGAGCAAGTCGCGCATACGCTCTCCCGGCCCGCCGTCCTCCCCCTTCTCTTCCTGGCCGAGGACCTTGCCTGCGACCGAGAGATCGTTGCAGAGCACGAGCCCCGCGCGGCACGCGGTCTTGTCGACGCCGTAGGCCCAGCGCTGCAGGTTGGTGCGCCCGCCTTCTTCGACGAAACGGAGGAAGTATCCGCGCAGGCGGTCGACCTGGTTCGGCTCGAGGACGGGAGCGATCGCGGCGGCGATCGGCGTCACGCGCGCCTTTGCATGCGGCGGAATCGGCAGTGACGGATTGGCCATCGAGAGGGCCGCGAGGAAGAGATCCTCGAGATCCGGTACTCCGGGGAAGAGCCAGCGGACGAAGTGCTCCTCGCGGAAGCACGCGAGCGAGCGACCGCACTCGAACGCGACCTCGAGCGGCGTGCGTCCGGAGAGGAGCTTCGAGCCGAGGCGGAGGTTCGGCGGGACGCCGGGGATCATCTCGATCGAGACCGGCAGCTCTGGGTCGACGAAGATGGGCGGCGGCTTGAGGCCGAGGATCGCGGCGGACCACGCGACGGCGCGGACGGCGTTGATCGTCGACGTGGTCGGATCCTGTTTGCGCTGCGGATCGAGCTTCGGCAGGAGCTTGTCGCGACGGAGCGCGGACACGCGGCCGAGCAGCACCGCGCTCGTGATCACCGAGAAGATGTCACCGACGAGCAGCTCCTCGTCGGGGTGGAAGAGCAGCCGACGCCACCCTTCGGGCGTGAGCGCGTTCACGAACTTCGGGAGCTCGCGCTTGCGGAACTTCTCGAAGATCTCGGTCTCCTCGCCGTTGGCCTTACCGAGGTGCGACAGCGCGGAGGCGATGCACCACTGCTCGTCGAGCTTCCCCTCGCTCTTCGCCCAGCGGAAGAGGAGCCGCATCGGCTCCGGATCGGTCGGATCCTGTCGGATCCGACGCTGGAGATCCGTCGGATCGTCCGCGGAGGTCGCAGGCGCCGCGGCCACGCCGCCGAGATCGACCTCGACGGCGACGTTGTTGCGCGCCTCCTCGAGCTCCCCCTCGAGCTGGCGCACGCGCGCGATCAGCGCGCTGATCTGCTTCCGCATCGACGCGACGACGGACGGATCTACGCTCGGCGCGCTCGGCGCGGTGCTCTTCGAAGCGCTCTCTGCAGCCGGAAGCGCCTCGCTCGCGGGCGCTTCCGCGGCAGGTGCCGCGTCGTTCAGCGCGAACAGCTCTGGTGCCGGCTGGATCGGCCTCGAGGGGGTGATCGGCCGCGTCGGTGCGGGCATGATCAGCGATGCGCGCCCGGGCTCGTCGTCCTCGTAGGCGATCGCCGGCGAGACGTTCTGGACCACGATCTTGACGTTGTGGTGCGCCTCGAACGCAGACTGCAACGCGGTCTCGAGGCGCTTGAGACGCTCCTTGTCGAGACCCAGCGAGTCCGCGGCCTTGTCGAGCCGCTCGCGCTCCTCCGCCGTGATGATCCCGTCCTCGATCACCTCCGCGAACAGCTCTTCGTACATCGCCTCGAACTTGCCGAGACGAATGCCGCCGTGCGTTTCGCCGGCGTCGAAGGTGGAGGCATGGTCGAAGGTGCCAGGAGCGATCGACATCCGCTCGTTCATCGGTTCCCCTCCTCGTGAGGAGGCGCCATCCTCGCACCTTCCATGAGCGACCACCACGGCCAAGCGCACCCAGCTTCATCCTCCGTATCATCCTCTGTGTCATCCTCCGTGATCCATGCCGCCGTCGTGACCGTGAGCGATACCCGCACCCTCGACGACGACGAAGGAGGCGCGCTCGCGGCGGAGCTGCTCGCGCCGCACGTGGTCGCGTGGCGCGCGATCGTGAAAGACGACCGGCCCATGATGGTGGCGGCGATCCAGCGCGCGCTCGACGAGGATCTCGATCTCGTGCTCCTCACCGGCGGCACGGGCATCGCGCCGCGCGACGTCACCTACGAGGCCGTGTCCGCCGTCCTCGAGAAGCGCCTCGACGGGTTCGGCGAGGCGTTCCGGCGTCTCTCGTGGGACGAGATCGGCCCGCGCGCGGTGCTGTCGCGCGCGGTGTGCGGCTCGATCCGCCGCACGCTGGTCGTCGCGCTCCCCGGCAGCCCGAAGGGCGTGCGCCTGGGCATCACGCAGGTCTTACTGCCATTCCTGCCACACGCGATCAGCCTCCTGCGTGGCTGACGCTCAGCCGCCGGTCGCGCGCATGCTCACCGCGGCGGCGCTCGCCTCGGTGCACCCCCGGAACGTACGGCCGTCCGGCTTCTTCGCCCACGCTTCGTCGAGGCCGCGCGCGATCGCCTCGACGTCGCCTTCGCTGATGGCCGTCGAGACGTCGACGGAGTCGTTCGTCGCGAGGCAGGGACGCAGCTTCCCGTCGCTCGTCGCGCGCAATCGGTCGCACCCGAGGCAGAACGTCTCGGTCGTGCCGGTGATGAAGCCGATGCGGCGACCGGAGCCGTCGCGCGCGGAGACGTAGACGGCCGGACCGCGCGCCGTCTCGCGCGCGCCGGGGTCCTCGCCGATCAACGTTGCGAGCCGCGCACGCACCGCCGAATAGGGCACCACGCGGTCGCGCAGGTTCGCGCCCTCTCCGACCGTCATCAGCTCGAGGAAGCGCGGTGTCGCGCCGATCGACCACGCCCATCGCGCGAGCGCCTCGAGCTCGCCGACGTTCCCGGTCTCTTCGCCCTGATCCCCGACGACGACGGTGTTCGTCTTCAGCTCGAACCCCGCCTGCCGCGCGGCGTCGATCCCGGCGAGCACGACGTCGAGCCGCCCTCCGCGCGTGAGACGCCAGAAGCGGGCCACATCGAGCGAGTCGATCGAGATGTTCACCCGGCGGAGCCCGGCGTCGCGGAGCGGCGCAGCGAGGTCTTTCAGGAGCGTCGCGTTGGTGGTGAGCGCGATGTCCTCGACGCCGTCGACCGCGGCGATGGCGCGGACGATCGAGACGACCTCCGGGTGGACGAGCGGCTCGCCACCGGTGATCCGCACGCGGCGCACGCCTCGGCGGACGAGCCCGGCGACGAGGACGGCCCAGCGGTCCGCGGAGACGCGGCGCTCGGCAGCCATGTATCCGTCGCGCCGGTGCGGGCGGCAGTAGACGCACGCCAGGTCGCAGCGGTCCGTGATCGAGAGCCGAACGGCGCGCGGCTCTGCCCGCGCTCGAGCTTCTTGGAGGCGGCCGACGCTCGGCAGCACCTCGCTGCGCAGCGCGGGGGGGAGCCCCACGGCAGCGTCACGCAAGAGCGGCAGCGAGACGCGCACGGACGTCATCATACGTGGAATGGTATAGGGTCGCGAGATGGCGAAGGCGCGCGCGGCCGAGACGCTCACCCACCTCGACGAGAAAGGGCACGCCCGCGTCGTCG
>JBKJQC010000206.1:0-5698 GCA_046593995.1 Polyangiales bacterium | reverse complement strand
CGCAACCAGGGCTGGGGCGGGATCGGCTACCACTACTCGATCGACGACCTCGGCAACGTCTACGCGCTGCGCCCCGTGCAGTACAAGGGCGCGCACACGGGCGGCCACAACACGGGCAACGTCGGCTTCATGCTCCACGGCAACTACGATCGCGACTCGCTGACCCTCGCGCAGCGCGCGACGCTCAAGTGGATTTTCCGGGGCGGGCTCGTGGCGCTGACCGGCCGCCGCGAGCAGGCCATCGCGCTCGTGCGCGGGCACCAGGAGTGGCCCGGTCCGACGAACGCGACCGCGTGCCCCGGCAAGAACCTCATGCGCCACCTGTCTTGGCGGCGCGCGCGGGACTTGCACTAGATCCGCGCGACTGCTAAGCTGGCCGCAGGCGCCACGATGAGCGCCGGCCTCACAGGGCCGCTGAAAACGCGGCACCGTCGCCGGGATGAATCACAAGGCCCTAGCACCACGAGCCGCCCTTCGGGGCGGCTCGTGGTCGTTGCGCTACACTGCGTCCATGCCTGCTGCTGACAGCATCTTCAACGACACGCGAGGCCGCGGGTACCCCGGCACCGACGTGGCGGACGCGACAACCGTACCGTGGCGCGTGGTCGGCGACGCCGGGCAGCCCTCCTTCGAGAACGGCTGGACGGCCGTCGCCGGGCCGGAGTACATCCCGCGCTTCAAGAAGCTGAACGGGGTTGTCTTCATGCAGGGCTCTGTGGCGGGCGGGGCCGCCAGTACGGCGGCATTTACCCTGCCCGTGGGGCACCGCCCCGACCACACCGTGCTGTGCGACTACGACGGCGCGTTCGGGGGTCTGTGCAGCGTGTTCGCCAACGGGCAGGTTGTCGCCGTAGCGCCAGCGTACTCGTCGATGCGCGGTACCGACTTCCCGGCCGACCAGTAGCGCCGCCCTTCGTGGCGGCTCGTGGCCGTTGCGCTACGCTGTGGGACAACCACAAGTCGCACTAAGCGTCCGCCCGTGGGCGCAGAAACGAGAACCTCATGGCCGTCGCCACCGCCGCAGTCGCCACGATCGGCCGCCAGGTCTACGGCACCCTCTTCGAAGTCACGCGCGACATCACGTTCGACAACTCCTACGTGACCGGCGGCGAGCCCGTTCCGGCCAGCGCGTTCGGCCTCTCGCGGATCGTCAGCGCCTTCGGCGGCGGCGCGACCGTCATCCGGTCGGGCTTCTCCGCCGCGTTCGCGTTCTGCGACGTGCTCACGCAGACCGACGGCTCCGCCCTCCTGCGCCTTCGCGCCGCCGCCGGCACTGAGGTCCCCAACGCGACCGACGCCTCGACGGTCGCCGTGCGCTGCGTCGTGCGCGGGTACTAGGCAATGGCCGACTCCGTCAAGAGCGGGTTCCTGCGCACCGACGTGGCCGGGGGCTCGCTCGGTCCCCTCGTCGTGGCGGGCTCCGTCACGGCCGCCGCCGGGTCCGCTGCCCCCGTCACCGGTCAGGTCAACGACCAGGCCGGCGTGGCGCTAACCCCGAAGTACGCCTTCGCCAACGTCGCGGCCTCCGCGACCGACAGCGCGATCGTGGCGGCCGTCGCGACGAAGAAGATTCGTGTGCTGGCCCTCGTGTTCGTCGCAGGCGCCACCGCGACGAACCTCACGTTCACCTCGAAGCCCGCGGGTGCGGGGGCGGCTAAGTCCTGCCTGTTCGCGAACGGCGCCAACGGGGGGGCGTCGCTGCCCTTCAGTCCTGTCGGCTGGTTCGAGACGGTCGCTGGCGAGGGTCTGTCGGCCACGACCGGCGCTGGGTCGACGACGGGCATCCAAGTCGTCTACGTCGAAGCGTAGACCGGTGTCCCTGACGCTGCTGGGGGCAGGGCCGGAGGCGGGGGGCTTCGACCCCTTGTCGCTGTCGCCGTCGCATTGGTACAAGATGTATACGCTGGGGCTCGCAGATACCGCCGCGCCGACCTCGTTGCCGGACTCTTCGGGCAACGCCCGGACCATCATTTCCAGCGCCATCGTCGGCCTGACGTTCCGCACAAACGTGCAGAACGGCCGCTCGGCAGTTCGGGGCGCGGCGGCCAACGCCCTAGCCGAGTTCCCGGCGGGCAACAACGTGTCGCGCACCTCCACAGTGTTCATCGTGGCGAAGTACAACGCGGCATACTCCGCTGTCGCCGCCCTGTTCGGCCTTGACGCGTCGGCCACCTGGCGCATCACCCGA
Organism: Polyangiales bacterium; assembly: GCA_046593995.1. Lineage (GTDB taxonomy): Bacteria > Myxococcota_A > Polyangia > Polyangiales > JADJMO01 > JALHOE01. Next base: position 3,510 of record JBKJQC010000206.1, on the reverse strand, counting down.
ACGAGCTCCACGAACATGCAGTCGGTTGGTTCCGACAAGACCACCACGCCGGAGGAATGGCACGTCTACGCCGCCGACTTTGGCGCCGGCATCCTTTACGTGGACGGGTCCGCGGGCACCACGTCTACGGCGCTGTCGGGCGCCAATACGAACGCGCGTTTGTGGCGCGACGCAAACAACGCCAGCATTGCGTCTGCCGACCTCGGCGAGGTGTTCATCGCGCCCGCCGGCCTGAGCACGGCTAACCGCCAGGCGATGGAAGCGTACCTAAAGCTCGGGTGGGCCACGCCGTAATGAACACCGTCGAGCGCCTCGATGCACTTGAGGCGGAGCTAGCGGGCCTACGTGCCAAGCTCCATCCGCAGCGGATGCGCGACGCACTGGAGAAGACTCACGACCCGCGCGGCACCGCCGACTGGACCCGCATCATCTCCAGTGCGGGGGCGCTCGCGGACCCGCCGCGACGCACGCTGTCGTTTCCCGGCGCGGTGACGACGGATAACCCCGCGCTCGGCGACAAGGGCGCCACGGTGGTCACGTTCGCCCCCCCGACGCAGCAGATCTACGTGTTCAGCGACGACGGCTCGCTCGCGCTGAACGAGCAGGTCCGCTTTGTCGGGCAGTCGGCGCCGAGCACGGTGCGCGCGTCGATGAGCACCACGACGATCGGCGGCACCGTACGGAACCTGCGCATAGCGGTGTCGGAAAGCGACCCGCTGATTGAGCCGTGCGCGGTGCTGACGCTGCGGCAGGACTCTACGGCCTCGCCGTCGTCCAGCCAGTTCACGGACTTCCAACTGCTCGCTTCTGCGAATGGGGCAAGCGGGCGCACGGCACAGGTCAGCGGCACAGCCAACCCCGGCGGCACGAACGTGCAGGCCGGCTTGGCGTGCTCAAACAGCGCGGGGTCGGGCATCACGACCGTGTCCGGCAGCGGCACGGTCGGCACCGCGTCGCTGACCGCCAACGGGCAGGCGGTCGCGGCCAACGCCACGGCGCACGTCGCCGTCAATGGCACGTCGCGCTACATCTTCACGGGCACCAGTACGTCGTCGTTTGTGCAGACCTGTACGGACACAACGAGCAACCCCGGCAACGCTGTCTCGCGCATCGAGCGCGGCCCGTTCGTCGCGGTCCCCGGCGCGCTGGCTGCCGGGGCTACCATCGCCGTAGCCGTGAACAGCGCCCTTGCGGGCGCGGTCGGTGCTCAGGCGGTGCGGGGCACCATTCAGGGTGCCGCCGGCGCCGAGGCCGTCGCGGTGTCGTGGACACCCGGCCCCGGCGCGAACCAGATCACGCTCAGCTTCACGAACCTGGACCTGCTCGCCGCGCACACCGCGACGTTCCAGTTCTACACGCTCTGCGACGCGTAGCGCCGGGCGGAGCTACGCCGGCACGACGCTGTGCGTGGCGCCCGTGCCGCGACGCATGCGGTCATTCCACAGGGCGCGAATACCCGTCCACGTGCGCGGGCCCCGCCCGGTGCCGTCCGTGAGGCACGACTCGTACGTGTCGGCTTCGCCGTGCCAGCGCAGCATGAGGCGGTACAGCGGCGGGTCCGCGACGCCGGCGGCCCGTGCGAGGAGGTCCGTCACGTACTCCGGGCGCGGCGCGCTGTCGCTGTACGACGCGATGCTACAAATGCCGACGCCGATGGCGGCACCGAGTTCTGCGCGGTACGGGTCAGCGGCGGCGACCCAGTCGCCCACGTCGTCGTTGGGGGCGGCAGCACGGGCCACAGCGCCGATCAAACAGCGGCTCTTGCCGTCGTCGTATTGGTCGCGGCATAGACCATTGGTCAGGATGTCCTCGCGCGCGGCGAGGAAGACTTCGGCGGTGCGGTTCATGTGGCGGTACCTTCGGTGGGGGGCAAGAGCTTCGGTGTGTTCATGCGCGCGAGCAGCGTGTCCGCGGCGGTGCGCAGGTTCTCGGCAGCGAGGCGGCGGCCCATCGTCACGGACATCGTGGCCCCCGGCCGGTCGTTCTGCTCGATCAGCGCGGCCACGAGCTGGATGTAGTCGATGTTGATGGCGAGGCACGCCGTGATGGCGTCCTCGCGAACCTCGTGGTCCGCGGGGTACAGCCAGGCCCCGCGGGCGGCCATGTGGGCGCGCTCCATGCGGAGGTGGTTCTGCTCGGGCGTGCCCTTCGTGGGCTCGCCGGGGTAGATGCCGGGGTCGTCTGCGAGCACTAGCGCACCACCTCGATGTACGCGCCGGGGTACTTGGCGCACTGCGTGGCGGCGACCGAAAGCGGCCAGGTGTCCACCGACTGCACGCGCCCCCCGTTCGAGATGACGCGGTATTTGCTCTCGCGCGTGCGCGGCAGGGCGACGGGCGTGCTGGCTTCGACGAAGTATGCGCCGGGGCGGTCGAAGCCGCGCGTGACCGCCTCCGTCAGTGCGACTGCCTCCTTTAGTGTGTGCGCCCCCGTACACCCGGCCCGCGTGCTCTGGCGCGGACTGGCCCCGCTCGGGGGCGCCCACATGATGCGGTAGAGCTGCTCCGGCGGCGCGTCGATGCTCGTGTGCGCCGTGATTGTGATGGACGCGAGCGTCTCGCCGTCCGGCACGAGTGCGTTGGCGAGCGCGAACAGCGGCATGCTGCAGCGATCGGCGGCGGACACGGTTTCGCTGTGGACGGGCATAGGGCTAGACCTCCTGGGTCGTTGTGGCGAAGGCGGGCAGGGCGCCAGTCTCGCGGTAGGTATGTGCGGCGATCACGGCGCGCGACATGGCGGCCCCGATCGCGACGGCGGCGTTGGTACGCTCGCACGGCGCGATCGGCCCGCTGGCGTGGCAGGGCGCCTCTGGATCAACGTGCATGAAAACGAGAATAGCGCCCTGGGGGGCGCTATTCAAGGTCCGGCGGGTTTTTAGTTGGGTGCGGCTACGCCATAACCACGCGGGCGCCCGGCCCCAGGATGATGTACCCGCGCGCGCCCGGCACTGCCTCGCGCGTCGCCATCCATTTGAACGTACGCATGCCGGTGAGCTCGATGTGGTCTTCGCGGTCGCCCGTGAGTTTGCACACCTCGTCCTGGAATACGATGCGGTCCCCGCGCTTGAGGTCGGCGGCGATCATGCCGCTGCCTCTAGGTGCGGCGACGGGCCGCCGGCGCCGCGGTACACGACCACGGGCGCGTCGGGCAGCAGCCGGTCCAGCGGGTCGGTGTGCCCGCCGTCGTAGCGCTGTAGGCGCACCTCGACACATCGCCGCTTGCTGCCGCGGCCTCCCAGGACGTGGTCGACCCCCACAACGCAGCGGTACCCTGTCCGCGTCGTGAAGTCGCCCGCGACCACCTCGGTCGCGGGCACGATCATACGCTCGCCGAGGCTCATCGCACGGGCACCGTGTCGACATCCTCGCCGAGCTCGGCGGCGCGCGCCGTGGCGGCCCCCAACGCGGCGAACGCCTCGGTGGACGTGTGCGCGAGGTCGCCCGTCGCGTAGGCATCGTACCGATGCACGAGATGCACGACTGGCGGCGCGGCGAGTTCGTCGGCGAGCTC
>JBKJQC010000090.1:0-5117 GCA_046593995.1 Polyangiales bacterium | reverse complement strand
GCACCCCTGCGCGAAGGGAGCGCGTCGGACGGGACCCCTCCCTTCGGGAGGGGCCGGGGGAGGGTAAATCCCAGCGTCCGGACCGTGCGCCGCCTCGTACGGAACGCTGCGATCACTGCTGCAACAGCCTCTAGCTAGTCTGTCCCAGAATCAACGGAACCGCTTGTTTTGTAGTGGGCCAGCGGGGACTTGAACCCCGAGCCAACGGATTAAGAGTCCGCTGCTCTACCAATTGAGCTACTGGCCCGATGCACTGCACTTCACTGCGCCAACCCGGCGAAAAAACTCGACCCACGAAACTCGCTGCGCGCTCGGCCCGATTCGAACGGGCGACCAACGGATTCGAAGTCCGACGCTCTATCCAGCTGAGCTACGAGCGCCCTCTCGCGAGTTGGTGTCGCGAGCGGGAGCGGTCTAGTACGAGACCACGCGCTCAGTGTCAAGCACCTCGCGCCCTGGTTCGGACGGCTCTCGACGCCGTGTCAGTACCCGCGACAGAGCGCGCTCGGCTGGCACGGGCCGTCGCCGCTCAACGTGAGCCCGACGTCCTCGCAGGACGAGCGCGCGACGGCTTCGACGCACGCGTCCATCGTGCGCACGTCGATGCGCGTGCTGCACCGCCGGAGGAAGCCCGTCGACTCGTCGACGAGCCGCACCGCCTGGCTGCACTGGTGCTCGTCGGTGAACGCTTTCCCCTCACCGACGCGCCCACATCGCTCCTCGCGTTCGCAGCGCGCACGGGCGAGCGGACCGAGCGCGTCGCTCGCGGTCGGAGGGAGCGACTGCGGACCGCCTCCTCGCGCGCTCGGCGCAGACGCCTCAGCGGTCGGATCCGCATCGGGGTCGCGCCGGCAGCCGAGCGCCGCGAGCGCCGTGACCAGAGTGAGCAGGGGGAGCCGGTTCGAGCGCACGAAGCTCCGTAGTGCAAGCCCGGCACCAAAACGGCAACGCCGGATGGCCTGGTGATCCGGCCGTCCGCCGCGAGCTGTGCCGTAGGTCGAGGCGCGATTCAGCGATTCGATAGCATGTGGAGCAGGAACATGAAGAGGTTCCGCAGCTGGACGAGGAAGATGAGCGCGTCGCCGACCGGATCGTCCATGTCCCCCTTGAGGATCATCGAGGTCTGGAAGAGGAGGAACAAGCCTGCGAGGAGCGCGCCGGCGCTGCACACCGCCAGGGTGAAGATGTTGCTCCCGATGACGAACGCCAGAATGCAGGCGACGAACACGACGACGAAGCCCATCGAGAGGAAGGCGCCGAGAAAGCGGAAGTCCTTCTTCGTCGCGAAGACGTAGCCGGTGATGCCGGCGAAAATGGCGCCGACGAGGAGAAAGGCGTCCCGCACCGGTGCGGTCGAGATGGTGTCGCCGAAGCTCGCCTCGATTTGCGCGAACATCACCATCGGGGCGAGCTCGAGGCCCATGATGATGGCGACCGCGAAGAGCGCGATCGCGTTGACCACGCGGATCTTGCTCACGGCGCCCGCGATGATGGTCGCGAGCACGAGCACCGCGAAGGCCGCGAAGAAGTACTCGTGCTGGTTGTGCATCAGCACGACGATCTCGGGCAGCACGAACTTCTTCTTCTGGTAGACGTACGTCGCGGTCGGCGTGAGCTCGAGGATCGCGTACCCGCTGGCGATGGCGAGGAACGCGGCCGACGAGAGGTACGCGTAGACCTTGCGGAGGTACGTGACCCGCTCGTTCGTGAGCGCGCCGGCCGCGGCGGGCGCCTCTGCGACCGGCATGGCAGCGCCACCGGCCATCGCGGCCGCCGGCGCTCCGAATCCTTGCTGCGCCTGCGCGCCGAAGCTCGGCGGACCGCCCCACTGGCCGCCCTGCTGCGCGGGCACGGCGCGGACGTGGAAGCCGCCCGTCGGGATCGGTTGGATCTGCAGGGTCATCCCCTGCGACGCGACCTGCTGACGATACTGGTCGATCGTCATCTGGTCGTACTGGGGATTGCCCGTGTTGACCGTCGTCTCCCACCCGCTCATGTGAATCTCTCCTCTGCGGCCAGCCGGCCCTCGGCGCGCGCGCGCCGGTTGGGTCGATGGAAGCCGTGTCGCGTTCCAGGATCCTTGCTCGCGGAGCCTGGTGCAAGCGGAGAGCGCGATTTTCGCTGCGAGGGCGATTCTTGCCTTGGATCACACCTCGTAGACGAGGAGCCGACACTCGATAGGCCCGTTCCACAGCGGCAGCGACCGGACCGGACGCAGCGCCGCGCGCGCGGCGCGCACCTTCTCGGTCATGATCCGCTCGATCATCGGCGTGCCGGCGAGGATCGCGATGGTATGGCCGGGCAACCTGCGGAAGGTGTCGGCCATGGCGCGATAGAGCCCCTCGTCGCCGGCCAGCCGCTCGCCGTAGGGCGGGTTGAGGATGATGAAGCCGCGCGGTCCGAGCGGACGGAGCGAGCCGATCTCGCCGACGCCGAACGTCGCCCGCGAGAACGCTCGCTCGGCGTTCTTCTCCGCGGTGGTGATCGCGAGCTCGTCGGTGTCGCTTCCGGACACCTCGGGGCCGCTCTCCTTCGGCACAGCGCGCGCGTGGAGCTCCTCGCGCATCGAGAGCATGGCGCGATTCGTCGCCTCGTCGCAGGACGGCCAGCGCTCGAAGCCGAAGCGGTCGCGGAAGATCCCGGGCGCGACGTTGCGTGCCAGGAGATCGGCCTCGATCGGCAGCGTCCCCGAGCCGCACATCGGATCGGTCAGCGGCGTCGTGCGGTCCCACCCGGCCATGCGGAGCATCGCCGCGGCGAGCGTCTCCTTCAGCGGCGCCTCCATGATCCGCGTGCGGTAGCCGCGCCGGTGCAGCGACTCGCCGGACACGTCGAGATAGACGGTCACCTTGTCGCGGACGACGTGGACGAAGATCCGCACGTCGGGATCGTCGAGGTCCACCGACGGCCGTGCTCCGACGGCGTCGCGCAGCTGATCGACGACGCCGTCCTTCGTCTTCTGCGCGATGAACTGCGTGTGCGAGAGGCCGCTCTCGCGGCTCACGGCCGAGACCGCGAGCGTGTGCTTCGGCGTGATCCACGGCTGCCAGTCGATCGCGCGCACGCCTTCGTAGAGGCCGTTCGCGTCGCGCGCCTCGAAGACGGACAACGGGGTCAGGATGCGCACGGCGATGCGCGACGAGAGACACGCGCGCCCACCCTCCCGCAGGTCCTGACCGTGGAAGTGGACCCCGCCGCGATCGGCGCGCACGCCGCGAAATCGCAGCTCACGCAGCTCGTCGCGTAGCGCGACCTCGGTACCCCGCGCGGCCGTCGCGAAGAAGTCCATCGTTCGGTCACCCTACACCGGGAAGAGGTCGACGGGTCGAGACGGTCCAGGGTCTAGGGTCTGGGTCTAGGGTTCGAGACGAGACGAGGCGAGACGAGGCTCGCGCTCCTCTCACTCTCTGGCCCTGGACCCTAGACCCTAGACCCTAGACCGGGTCCGCACGAGCGACGACTGCGCCATCGACCCATCGACCCATCGACCTATCGACGGCTCCCCCTTCTGGGTACGCTCGGCCTCCTCATGGCGATCCGAGAAACGTCCGCTGGTCAGAGTCCGCAGTCCCAGGCGCCGCGCACCACGCGCGTCGAAATCCGCGTCGAAGACGACCGCACCGGGATGGATCCGGTCACGATCCGCCGCGCGCTCGTCGATCACCTGCGCTACACGCAGCGGAAGACCGAGCAGAGCGCCCACCGCTACGACTGGTTCGTCGCGCTCGCGCACATGGTCCGCGATCGCATCGTCCACCGCTGGATCCAGACCGACGAGGCGCAGAAGAAGAGCGAGGCGAAGCGCATCTACTACCTCTCGGCGGAGTTCCTCCCCGGTCGCTTCCTCTCGAACAACCTGATCAGCCTCGGGCTCTACGAAGTGACGCGCAGCGTGCTCGCCGACCTCGAGATCGACATGGCCGATCTCCTCGAGCAAGAAGCCGATCCGGGCCTCGGCAACGGCGGCCTCGGTCGCCTCGCGGCCTGCTTCCTCGATAGCATGGCGACGCTCGGCTACGCCGGCATGGGGCACGGCATCCGCTACGAGTTCGGGATCTTCCACCAGGAGATCAAGGACGGTAAGCAGATCGAGCACCCGGACGAGTGGCTGAAATTCGGCTTCCCCTGGGAGATCGCGCGCCCGGACGAGAACGTCACCGTCGGCTTCGGCGGGACGCTCGGCGAGTTCACCGACAAGAGCGGCCGGCATCGCGTCCGCTGGACGCCGGCCACGCAGGTCATCGGCGTGCCGCACGACACGCCCATCGTCGGCTACGGCAACGACACCGTGCTCACGCTCCGTCTGTGGCGCGCGCGTGCCAGCGAGGAGTTCGACCTCACCGTCTTCAACGACGGCGACTACCGCAAGGCCGTCGAGGAGAAGTCGATCAGCGAGAGCATCTCGAAGGTGCTCTACCCGAACGACCAGTCGTTCGAGGGGAAGGTGCTGCGCCTGAAGCAGCAGTACTTCTTCTGCGCCTGCGCCATCCACGACATCGTCCTCCGCTACCTGCGCCACAACGTCACCTTCGACGAGTTCCCCGAGAAGGTCGCCATCCAGCTGAACGACACGCACCCGGTCGTCGCGATCGGCGAGCTGATGCGCGTCTTCCTCGACGACCACGGCATGACCTGGGAGAAGGCGTGGGACCTCACGCAGCGGACGTTCGGGTACACGAACCACACGCTCCTCACCGAAGCGCTCGAGAAGTGGCCGGTGTCGCTCTTCGAGTCGCTCCTCCCACGCCACCTGTCGATCATCTACGAGATCAACCGACGCTTCCTGCGTCAGGTGATCATGCGCTGGCCGAGCGACAACGCCGAGCGTCAGCGCCGGATGTCCCTCGTGCAGGAGTCGGAGTGGGGCGGCGGCGAGAAGCAGGTCCGCATGGCGAACCTCGCGGTCGTCGGCTCGCACAGCGTCAACGGCGTGGCCGCGCTGCACTCTCACCTCGTGAAGAAGGAGCTCCTCCGCGACTTCGCCGAGATGTGGCCGGAGCGCTTCAACAACAAGACCAACGGGGTAACGCCGCGTCGCTGGCTGCTCCAGGCCAATCCGCGCCTTGCCCGCGCGATTACTTCCCGCATCGGCGACAAGTGGGTGACCGATCTCTCGC
>JBKJQC010000009.1:0-9212 GCA_046593995.1 Polyangiales bacterium | reverse complement strand
CCGCGCCGACCGGAGCCGCCCCGCCGCGTGTGCACGCGCCATCGCGAGGCAGCTCGGTCTCGACCGCGCCGCCTGACGTCTCTAGGGGGGCCGAGGCCTCCTCGCGACGGTTACGTGGTCGCTGCACAGTCGTCAGTCGTCAGTCATCCGAGACGAGACGTGACGGAGCTCTCGCTCTCGCTCTCGCCTCGATCTCGCTCGGACTGACGACTGACGACGGACGACTTCTTCAACCGTCTTCGGTGATCTTCTCGATCAGCTCGGCCTTCACGCGCTCGGCGTCGTCGATCGCGATCTGGCAGGTGCCGGCGGCTTTGTGGCCGCCGCCGCCGTAGTCGAGCATCAGCGCGCCGACGTTGGTCTTCGAGCTGCGGTCGAGGATCGACTTGCCGGTCGCGAACACGACGTTCTGCTTCTCGCGCCCCCACATCACGTGGATCGACATGTTGCACTGGGGGTAGAGCGCATAGATCATGAAGCGGTTCGCGGCGTAGATCGTCTCTTCGCTGCGCAGGTCGAGCACCACGAGCTTTTGGAAAACGTTGGAGCAGCGCTGGATCTGATCGCGCGAGAGATCGTCGTGCTTCCAGTAGAGCTCGACGCGCTCCTTCACGTCGGGGAGCTCGAGGATCTCCTCGACGGTGTGCTTCAGGCACGCGTCGATCAGCATCATCATCAGCTGGTAGTTCGAGATGCGGAAGTCGCGGAAGCGCCCGAGGCCGGTGCGCGCGTCCATCAGGAAGTTGAGGAGCATCCACCCGTCGGGGTCGAGGATGTCGTCGCGCGAGAGCTGCGCGGCGTCCGCCTTGTCGACCGCAGCCATCATCTCGTCGGAGATGTTCGGGAACTTCGCCTTGCCGCCGTAGTAGTCGTAGACGACGCGCGCCGCGGACGGAGCCTTCGGATCGATGATGTGGTTCTCGAACTTCTCGTCGACGCGCGCCATCTCGCTCAAGTGATGGTCGAACGCGAGGTAGACGCCTGGGACGTAGGGGACGTTGGTCGTGATGTCGCGCGCCGACACCTCGACCTTCCCATCCTGCATGTCCTTCGGGTGGACGAACTTGATGTCGTCGACCATGTCGAGCTGCTTGAGGAGCACGGCGCACACGAGACCGTCGAAGTCGCTGCGCGTGATGAGGCGATACTTTTCCGGCATGGCGGGGGAGCGTACCGCCCTTCGGCTCTCCTCTGCAGCCTGCGTGAACGGCCCTCCCCCCATCCACGGGAGCGAGCTGACAGCACACGAGATGGCCCGTACGTTTCGCATCATGCGACCCCGGGCCACCGACACGGCTGGGCCGTCGACGTGGCAGTGCGCGCCCGAGTGAACCGACGGAATCGTGACAAGGAGCGTCATCGACGCGCGTCGTGGCGCGGGACATGCTGAACCTCCGAGGAGGAGACTGAGACGATGCTCCGTGAGCTCACGATCGCGACGTGGAATTGCTTCGGCATGGCGCAGGGCGCCATCGACGCGATCACGGCGAGCCGCGCCCCTCACCGCGATCGTCTCGACGACGAGGACGTGCGACTCGAGCTCGAGCGTGCCCACCTCGTGTGCATCCAGGAGGTGCTGAGCACCGACGCCGAGCGGTTCTTCGATCGCCTCGGACAGATGCGCGTCCGCGATCACAACCGGATGAGGTTGAGCCCGGTGAGTTTCCGCGGCAGTGGCCTCGGGATCGCCGGCTGCCACGCGCTCGACTCCACCGAGCCCAAGATGTTCGCGAGCCCGCGTTCCGGGTGGGATCGACTGGCGCGCAAGGGGACACTCCACGCGCGCGTCGCGCTCGACGGCATCACCATCGACGTGCTCAACGTCCACCTGCAGGCCGGCGACGACCCGACGGCGGTCGCCATCCGCAGAATCCAGCTCACGGAGCTGTCGAAGCGCGTCGCGGAGCTCGGGCACGACGATCGCCCCTTCATCGTCTGCGGCGATCTCAACATCTGCGGCCTCGGCCAGAGCGGCGACTGCTACGCGAAGCTGCGCGAAGCGCTCCCCGGGTTCGACGATCTCGGGATCGTCGACGACCGCCCGACCTACGATCCGCATCCCGAGCGGAACCCGCTCGCGTACCTCGTCGAGCCCGGAGCGACCGAGAAGCGGCTCGACTACATCTTCCTCCGTGCGCCGCGCTCGAAGTGCGTGGACGTGCGCGTGCGGAACGTCGGACGGATCCTCGATCGTCCGTTGCGTCCGCGGCAGACCGCCGGCTCTTCGCGTGCGGGCGAGCGCTCGATCCTGACGCCGTTTGCGTCCGATCACTTCGGCGTGGTAGCGACGCTCGAATTCGCGCGGCTCGGCGACTGAGCCCGCGCCGAACGCGCTATCTTCGCGGCATGCGCGAAGTGAAAGACGTCTCCCTCGTGCCGCACGCGAACGTGCTCGGCCACGGGCACCTCTTCAAGGAAGACCGGCTCGGGTTCTTCCGCTCGATCGGCGCCACCGCTCCTCTCGCGCGGCTGCGCCTCCTCATGCGCCACGTGCTCTTCGCGAACACTCCGGAGCTCGCGCACGAGATCCTCGTCGAGAAGGCGCGCTACTTCGAGAAGTCTCCCGGGATCCGCCTGCTCTTGCACTACCTCGCGGGCGAGGGGCTCTTCACGTCGGAGGGGGAGCTGTGGCGCCGTCAGCGGCGGTTGATGTCGAGCCTCTTCGCGCCGAACGCGATCGGCCGTTACGCCCGCGCGATGTACGACGTCACCGAGCGCGCGCTCGGCCGGCTCCGCGACGGCGAGTCGATCGACATCGCGCGCGAGACGACGCGGATCACGATGGGCGTCGTCGGCAAGGCGCTCTTCGACAGCGACACCTTCGACGAGGCCGACGAGATCGGCGAGGCACTCACCACGGCCCTCGGTTGGATCGGCGAGAACGCCGGCTCGAGCGGGCTGGTGTTCCACATCCTCGCGCTCGACGGCGCCGACGCGCTCGCGCGACACGTCCCCGCGAAGCTGAAGCCGCTCCACGCGAAGCTCCGCGAGAAGCTCGAAGCGCCCTTCCTGCTCCCGGGCGCGCGCTCGCCCGCGCTGGTCGCCGCGATCACGCGGCTCGATCGCAAGATGCAGAGCATGATCGACGAGCGGCGCGCGAACCCGGGCGCGCGCGACGATCTGCTCGCGCGCTTGTTGAACGCGCGCGACGCCGAGGACGCGTCGTTCAAGGGAATGAGCGATCGACAGCTGCGCGACGAGGCGGTCACGCTCTTCGTCGCCGGACACGAGACGACCGCGACCGCGCTCGCGTGGTCGTTCTATCTCCTCGCCCGCCACCCCGAGTGGAAGGCGCGCGTGCAGGCCGAGGCCGACGCGCTGCCGCCCGGGCCGATCGGCTTCGAGTCCGCCGCGAAGCTCGACGTCACGCTGCGAGTCTTCAAGGAGACGATGCGGCTCTACCCGCCGCTCGAGATCCTCGCGCGCCGCACGACGGAGCCGCTGACCCTCGGGGACGTCGAGGCGCCCGCGGGGACGATCGTCTTCGTCAGCCCATGGATCGTCCACCGCGATCCCAAGGTGTGGCCCGAGCCCGAGCGCTTCGATCCCGATCGCTTCCTCGCGAAGAACGAGGCCGCGCGGCCGCGGAGCGCGTGGCTGCCCTTCGGCGCCGGCCCGCGCGTCTGCATCGGAAATCACTTTGCGATGCTCGAGGGCCCGATCGTGCTCGCGACGATGATGCGCGCCGCGCGCTTCGAGATCGATGCGAACAAGACCATCGAGGAGGAGACCTTCGCGACCCTCCGTCCGAAGGGGGGAGTGCCCGCGGTGATCCGGTTCAGACGCGCCGAAGAGACGCAAGCGGCTGATGGTGCGTGAGATGTGGCGTGAGATGTGGCGCGCGTGCTCGCTCGCGCTCCTCCTCGTGCTCTCCTGCGTGCGCCACCCGATCGCGCCGGTGAGCAAGCCGGGCGAGGGGTGCGCGTGCCGCGGTCACGCGCCGAAGTCGCTCGCGAACGTCTCGCGCGCGAAGCTGTGCTCCGAGTGGACGAAGGTCGTCGACGGCGAGGCGCAGAGCCACGTCGCGTTCCCCGAGCTCGACGAGCGGGCGTGCTTCGCCCGCGTTCGTTACGAGAAGGGGCGCGCGAAGCCCGATGCCACGGGGCCGTCCTGCGGGTACCCCGAGAACCACTCGCTCTCCGTGCTCGGCCTTCACATTGGGCGCGAGATCGAACGCTACGACGCGATCGCCTCCGGTTCGACGGCCGACCTGCCGCACGAGCTCGCGTGCAAGCTCCCGGACGCTGATCGCCGTCGGGTCGCGAAGCTCAACGCCGAGACGCTGCGCGCGACGGTGCGCCGCATTGCGACCGGAAAGCGCTGGCCCTACGCGCTGGTCTCCACCTTCGGCTACGGCGCGAGCGACCAGATGGACAGCGGCCTCGTCGACTATCGTCCCGGCCAGGCGTGCCCCGCGCTCTCGCCGATCCAGATGGGCAAGCTGCAGCCGAACGTGACGCGCGCCGGGCATGCCGCCGACGCCTGGCACGCGAACGTCGGCCCCGTGATCGTGTTGACCGGGGGCGCCGTGCACGCGGCGATCGTCGAGGCGTACATCCTCCACTACCTGGTCACCTGCCGCTTCGGCGTGCCGAAGGACGCCGTGCTCCTCGACCCCTGCGCCGATCACACGCACGTGAACGTGCGGAACACCGCGTCGCTGATCGTCGCCGTCGGCGGTCGCACCGGGTACGTCGTGACGGACATGTTCCAAGCGGGCTACCTGCAGGAGTGGACGTCGTTCGATCTGATCGGCGGCAGCGTCGATCAGCGCCTGCTCCGTGACTTCGGCTATCTCGCGGGGGCCTTCCGTCAAGCGAGCGTCGGAGAACGGTTCGGGTTCTGGCTCACGCCGTACCGCTTCTTCGCCGAGCCGCACGACGGCCTCGGTGGTCTCACTTGCGTGCGGTGACCGCTCGGACGATCAGGATCAGCACCACGAGCGAGAGCGCCAGGGAGACCGCGGCCGCCACGACGGCGGATGTCGGGACCGTTCGCGGAGCGGGCGCGGACGCCGCGGGAACGACCGACGCGCTCTCCTTGCTCGGATCGTGGAGCAGCACGAGCGCGCTCGACACGATGCGCTCGCTGCCGTCCGACGGCTTGTTCTGCACGCCGCCTTCGTTCTCGATCCAGAGCGTCGTCGATCCGCCGCCGTCGAGGTTGACGGCATCGACGGCGCCGAGGTCCCTCATCAGCTTCATCGTGTCGACGAGACTCAGCCCGTCGGCCCCAGCCTGCCGTCCATCGACCACCACGAGGAACACCTTCGAGCGCGCGGCATCGACACCGAGCATCGTGCGAGGGTTCGGACCGAGGAAGGCCGTCGAGGCGCTGCTCGGGATCGCGCACGCGCTCGTGCTCCCATCGCAGAGCCGGCCTCCCTTCACCAGCGTGGGGTAGCCGGAGACGACGTCGGTGGTCGTGCTCGAGAACGGTCCTTTCGCGAGGCCGCTGGTCGACAGCAGCTGCCACGATGCTGCGCTTCCGACCGTGGGCGGGCCCCATGCCATCCCGTGGATGCACGTCGTGTCGTCGACGTGCGCCCACGTTGCGCCGCGCGCGACGGCGATGCCACAGAGCGAGTCGTCCGGGCGGAAGAAGCTCGCGTTCACCGCGACGATCGCGCGCTCGGCCTTTCCGATCGACGACACCGTCTGATGTCTGTTGGTCTCGGCCGAGACGTGGAGCGCGAGCGAAGGTCGCGCGAGCGCGACCTCGACGACGTGAAAGCGCTGCCCGCCCGAGTCCTCCGACCGATGGAGGACGCCGGGATACGGATTCGTCACCACTCGACCGAGTCTACCTCCACGCGCGACGGCCCCCGATCGGGATCGAGCCGTCGCGTATGCTCGGAGCGAGATGCGATACCTCCACACCATGCTCCGCGTGCGCGAGCTCGATGCGGCGCTCGACTTCTTCGTGACCAAGCTCGGGCTCCGCGAGCTCCGTCGTCGCGACAGCGAGCAAGGGCGCTTCACGTTGGTGTTCCTCGGGACCGGCGCCGACGGAGACGGCGCACAGGTCGAGCTCACCCACAACTGGGATCAAAAGGAGCCGTGCGGCACCGGACGCTTCTTCGGCCACCTCGCCTACGAGGTCGACGACATCTACGAGACGTGCGCGCGCCTCCAGAGCGGCGGGGTCGTCATCCATCGACCGCCGCGCGACGGGCACATGGCGTTCGTGAAGTCCCCCGACGGGCACTCGATCGAGCTCCTGCAAAAGGGCGAGCGACTCCCTCCGCGGGAGCCGTGGGCGTCGATGGCCAACACCGGCGAGTGGTGAGGCAGCTCAGAGCGCGGGCAGCTTCACCGCGCTCAAGAAGGTCCCGTCGGCGTTCTTCCCTTCCCAACGGGTCGAGCGGAGGCGGACTTTCGCGCCGGTGCCTTCGGTCGCCACGACGCTGTCCATCGAGGCGGTGAGGTTCACCATGGTCGACCACTTGCGCGGCAGCTTCGCGAGCGCCGCGGCGGGCACGCGGCCGCGATGCGCGTTCGCCGGGTACGTGCACGAGACCGACACCTTCGGGGCGATGTCCGCACCCTCTGTGAGAGCGAGCGTGACGAATCCCTCGCCGCCGCCGGTCCACGCGACGATCGGCGCGGGGTCCGAGAGCTCGCACGGCGCGCCCTGGGTGCTCTGCGTGCAGGCTCCGAGCGTGACGTTCCCGAAGCGCGCCGGGATGGCGATGCTCAGATCGAACGGGGCCACGCTGGCGCTGCCGGTGCCGACGACGCGCATCGTTTCACCTCCGGGGAAGTCGCCCGGCTGGATCACGCGCGCGAACCCCGCCGCATCGGGTTTCGGCATCGCGACATCCATGCCGAACGTCGCGCTCGAGAGGGTGACCGTCCCGGGATCCACTGGCGTCGGAACGATCGCCGCGTCGCCCTTCGGGCACGTGAGGACCCTGCACCCTTCAACGTCCTCGCGGGTGCACTTCGGCGAGAGGGTGCTCCCCTCCAGCCCGGTCGCGAAATGACCAGAGACGATGCGCTCGCCGGAGGGGTTGCTGGTGTTGGCGAGGATCGCGATCGTGAGATCCGGAGAGGTCGCGGTACGCGGGACGGGCGATACCGCGTCCCCGGCGCCGGTGCTGGGGGGCTCACTGCTCGACGAGCAGGACGCGGTGCAGAGTGCAGCGAGGACGATGAAGCGAGAGGTGAGCATCGGCGAGCGTCATGCCGCCGATCGGAGAGCGCGGCAAAAGAAAGCTCGCGCTGGCGGTGCGCCGCAAGCTCGCATACGTGCACACGATGGCGCTCGCAGCGATGATCCTCACACTCGTCTCCGCGCTCGAGCACGTCTACTTCTTCGTGCTCGAAGCGCTCCTCTGGAAGAAGCCTCTCGGCATGAAGACCTTCCAGATGGACGCGGCGAAGGCCGAGGCGACCGCGCAGCTCGCGGTGAACCAAGGGTTCTACAACCTGTTCCTCGCGGCCGGACTCGCGTGGTCGGCCTACGATCCGTCGCTCAGGATCTACACGCTGCTTTTCGTCGTCGGTGCGGCGATCGTCGGCGGCGCGACGGTGAGCATGCGCATTCTCTTGATCCAAGGTCTGCCCGCGGCGGCCGCGTTGGCGCTGACGCTGCTCGCGCGCTGACTGCGCGCGCTTCGGGGTCCGACCATCGTCATCCGCCGTCGGCCGTGTCCGGGACCGAGGTCTCGGTCGCCGCGTCGGCCGGAGCGGCGTCGGTGCCGGAGTCGTTCGCCGTGCATGCCGCGAAGCACTCGGTCTTCTTCGCGGTGCACGTCGCGGCGTCCCACGCGGCATGCGAATTCGCGTGGCAGTCGTGCGCGAGGCCCGAGCCGACGTCGAACGGGTGGCAGCGCTCACCGATCGCGACGCAGTCGGCCGCACGCTCGTCGTGCGTGTGGCCGTCGTCGTGGTCGTGCGAGCACGCGACGAACAGGACCGCGAACAGAAGAAAAGCGGGGCGCACGGCCGCGCACTCTAGCAGCGAGCGGTCGCGCGCGCGCGCAGCTCGGCGAACGCGCTCGGAGCGAGCGAGACCTTGCCGAGCGCGTCGCCGTCCTCGTGGAAATCGCTCCCGCCAGTGGGGATCAGCGCGTAGCGATACGCGATCGAGAGATACTTCTCGCGCGCGAGGTTGCTCAGATCCGCGCGATGGATCTCGAGGCCGTCGAGCCCGAGCTCCTTCAGTGTCCGGATCGCCTCCTGCTCGATGCCGTCACTCGCCGGGTGCGCGAGCGTGGCGACGCCGCCGGCCGCATGGAGCAGGCGGATCGTCTCCGCCGCGTCCGGGTGTCGGTGCGCCGAGAACGCGGGCGCGTCGTCGCCGAGGAACCGCGTGAACGCGTCCTGCATGTCGTGACAGACACCGCGCGCGAGGAGCGCCCGCGCGAGGTGTGGACGACAGAGATTCGCGCTCCCGGCGACGGCGTCGACCTCCTCGATCTCGATCGGGATCCCCATCCCGTTCAGGTTCACCACCATGCGCATCATGCGCGCGCGGCGCTCTCCCTCCTGCTCCTTCGTGAACGCGAGCAGCGCAGCGTCGTTCGGATCGACGAAGTGCCCGAGGACGTGGATGTCCTGTCCGGCGACCGAGGTCGACACCTCGATGCCGGCGACGATCTCGATCCCGCCGAGCGCACGCGCCGCCGCCATCGCCTCGGCGAGCCCCGCGACCGTGTCGTGATCGGTGACCGCGAGCGTCGTCACCCCCGCCGCCCGTGCCCGCCGCACGAGCTCGGTCGGAGAGAGGCGACCGTCGCTCGCGGTGGTGTGGGAGTGGAGATCGATCAAGGCGGTCTAGGGTCTAGGGTCTAGGGTCCAGGGCGTGAAGTCACGCGGCTTCGACGCCTCGCCGCTCGCCGCCGCTGCCAGTCGTCAGTCTTCAGTCTTCAGTCGTCCGAGAATGGACCGAGAACGAGAGGCGCCGCGCGTCGGGAGGCACGCGGAGGAGAGCGCGGCGAGCAGCGCCAGCACTTTGATCTCCCGGGTCATGCGCGGAGCCTAGCCGTCGAGCTCACGCGCGCGAAGCGCGAGCCCGAGGGCGACCGACACGAGCTCGTCGCCGCCCCGGAGCTTGTCCTCGCCGAAGCGTCGCGCGAACGCTGCACGTACCGCGGGTACGAGCGACGTGCCGCCCGTCATGAACACGGCGTCGACGTCGGCTGCGCGCACGCTCGCTTTCTCGAGCGTGCGGTCGAGCGCGGCCTCGATCGCCGAGAGCGGGTCGAC
>JBKJQC010001203.1:0-2702 GCA_046593995.1 Polyangiales bacterium | reverse complement strand
TCACGGGCAACGAGCCCGCCATCTGGGTTTCCGCAGTCGCAGCAGCGTCTTCCATCTTCGAGCCCCCGCGCGGAATCGTAGATGGAAGACGCTGCTGCGACTGCGGAAACCCAGATGGCGGGCTCGTTGCCCGTGAGCGGCACGCGCGCGATCGGCGCCACCACCTTCGCGCGATCGACCGTGCTGCCGCGGCGCGAGACGCCGGAGTCTCTGCGGAGCAACGCCTCGCCGCGCTACGAGCCGGTGCGCTCGCTCGGTGAGGGCGGGATGGGCGAGGTCGTGCTGGTGCACGATCACGACATCGGTCGTCAGGTCGCCGTGAAGCGGCTCAAGGCCGATCCGCACGACGAGGGCGCCGTCATGCGCTTCGCCGAGGAAGTGCGCACCATCGGCCACCTCGAGCACCCGGGGATCGTGCCGGTCCACGACGTCGGCGTCGACGAACAGGGGCAGCACTACCTCGTCATGAAGTACGTGCAGGGAGAGACGCTCGAAGAGATCATCGCCGAGCTGAAGAGCGGGGACGCGGCGTACCGCGCGCGCTTCACCCACGGTCTGCGCGTGCAGATCTTCTCGTCGATGCTCCAAGCGCTCCGCTACGCGCACGAGAAGGGCGTGATCCACCGCGATCTCAAGCCATCGAACATCATGGTCGGCGCATACGGCGAAGTGATGCTGATGGACTGGGGCATCGCGAAGAAGGTCGAGCGCGGCGCGGTGGACGGGGCCGATCACGCCCTCGCCGACACCGTCGATCCGCGTATGGGACCGCAGCGCCTCGTGCAGACCGCCGTCGGATCCCTGCTCGGCACGCCGCTCTACATGTCGCCCGAGCAGTCCGCCGGGAAGGTCCACGAGCTCGACGAGCGAAGCGACATCTACTCCGCGTGCCTCGTCTTCCTCGAGCTGATTACGCTGCAGCACCCGTACACCGACAAGCGGACGGTGAGCGAGCTGATCATCGCGCAGAGCACGCAGAAGGTGACGCCGATCCAGCTGCGCGAGATGTTCTCCGCCGCCGACGCTCCCGGGGAGCTCAACTGGTTCGTGAGCAGGGGTCTCGAGAAGGATCGCGACGCGCGGTACGCGTCGGTCGCCGAGATGGAGCGCGCGCTCGCCGCCATCCGCGACGGGAAGATCGAGCTCAAATGCCACGTCACGCTTGCCAAGCGCGGCGCCCAGGAGTTCAGCCACTGGGTCGACCGCCACCAGCACATCTACACGCTGCTGTTCTTCCTCACCGCGCTGAGCCTGTTGGCGGGAATGGTCTTCGGCGTCATCTCGCTCGTGCGCGCCGTCTTCTGACGAGGCCGTCCAGCGCCGAGCCATTCGATCGCTCGAACAGCGGAACGGATTGAACACGGAGGCACGGAGGCACGGAGCTCCCATGAGTGCTGCCGCACGCTCCGCACCGACGTCTCCCCGCGATCGCATCGACTGACGAACTGCGAAGCCAGGCCTCGAAGAATCGCGACCGGTAGACCGCTCGAGCCTCCGTGCCTCCGTGTTCAATCGTCTCTTGCTCGGGAGTCGAACCGACCGATTCAGCGACCCATCATCCGCTTCGGGGCGTTGGTGAGGAGCATCCAGAGCGCGCGGAGCTTCTCGCCGATGCCGCGCGTGGCGCTGCGCAGGATGGCCATCGCCTTCACCGTGTTCACCAGGCTCTGCGAGTAGGGCATCCACCACAGCTCGGACTTCGCGCTCGACTTGTCGATCAAGACGAAGCGCGGGCGGGTGAACTCGCGCAGGGCGTGGACGCTGTTGGTCACGCCGAAGCCGGTGTCGCCGACGCCGCTCCACGGAGCGGCCGCGATCGCGGCGGTGAAGCCGTGGTTGTTCACCGTCACGACGCCGGCGCGGAGACGCTCGGCCACCTCCTCGCCGCGGCGGACCTTCTTGGTCCAGATGCTCGCGGTCAGGCCGTATTTCGAGGCGTTTGCGCGGCGCACCGCCTCCTCGTCGTCCTTCACGACGAACACCGGGAGCACCGGGCCGAACGTCTCGTCGACCATCACGGCGAGCTTCTCCTCGTCGCGCTCGACCATCAGGATGGTCGGCTCGAAGCCGAGCCCCGTGCCGGTCGCCTTGCCGCCGCAGAGGACCTTCACGCCGGCGTCGGCCGCGGCATTCACGTGACGCTCGACGATCTCGAGCTGCGCCCTGGTCGTGAGGGGGCCGACGTCGAGGCCGTTGCGCAGCGTCTTCGCGAAGGCCACCATCGCGTCGACGAGCGGGGTCGCGATCTTCTCGTTCACGTAGACGCGCTCGATCGAAGCGCAGTTCTGTCCGGCGTTGTTGAACGCACCCCAGACGAGGCCGCGCGCGGTGCGCTCGACGTCGGCGTCGGCGAGGACGAGCGCGGCGTCCTTCCCGCCGAGCTCGAGGCTCACCGGGACGAGCGCCCGCGCGGCCGACTCTGCGATCTTCCGGCCGGTGCCGACCGAGCCCGTGAACACCACGAGATCGCACCCCGCGTTCACCAGTGCTGCGCCGACATCGCCGCCGCCCTGCACCAACGTGACGAGCCCCTCCGGGAGGAGGCCGTCGAACAGCTTCGCGACGAGCGCGCCCGCACGCGGCGAGTGCTCGCTCGGCTTGAACACGACGGCGTTGCCGGCGAGCAGCGCGGGGATCAGCGTGCGGAGCGGAATGGCGACCGGGAAGTTCCACGGCGTGATGAGCGCGATCACCCCGCGCGG
>JBKJQC010001194.1:0-3251 GCA_046593995.1 Polyangiales bacterium | reverse complement strand
GCCTCGGCGATGATCTTCCGCATCGCGAGCATCTGCTCGGTGGCGACCGCCGAGTACCACGCCTTTTTCGTCTCGAAGGCGTGCTGGACGATGTGGTTCCCGACGCGGAAGACCGTCGCTTCCAGGTTGAGCGCGGCGATCTTCTTCGTCGCGCCGCGCGTGATCAGCTGCACGAAATCGGTGACGAGGTCCGCCTCGATGCCGGCGAGGTGGCCGGGATCGAGGGGGAAGCGGTAAGTCCCGCCGAAGACCGGGTTCTTCAGCAGGCCTGCTTGCACGAGCTCGGCCTGCGCGATCCCTAGCTCTTCGTACTCTGCCTGGAGCGTGCGGTTGTTCA
The DNA here is from genome assembly GCA_046593995.1 of Polyangiales bacterium. Taxonomy (GTDB): domain Bacteria; phylum Myxococcota_A; class Polyangia; order Polyangiales; family JADJMO01; genus JALHOE01. The sequence continues at coordinate 2,914 of JBKJQC010001194.1, read as the reverse complement.
GGAGCGCGACCTGGACTGCGGCTTCGACGGTGAGCTCCTTGGAGAGGAGCTCTGCGATCTTCTTGTCGGCTTGTTCGTCCTCGGAGCCGCCGGTCCGCCAGACGGAGCGGTAACCGGTGCGGCTCTCGGCGAGCGCGCTCGAGTCACGGAATGCGCCGCTCGCGTTCGTCGACGCGCACGCGGAGAGCGCGAGCGCCGAGACGGCGACGGCGACCCAAGCAAGTTTCATGGAGCGTCCTTCTTCTTCGGCACGAGGTTCATTCCGCACTTCGGGCACTGTCCCGGCTTGTCGGAGGTGACCTCCGGGTGCATCGGGCACGTGTACGTGACGGTCTCCGCGGCCGGGGCGCCGTGACCGGCGTGACCGCTGTGGTCGACCGCGGACGCCGACGAGGCACCGGTGTTCGATGGGGGCGTCGACGGGGGCGGAGGAGACGTCGCGCCCTCCGCAGCGTTCGGGCTCGCCGGGTGCGCTGCGCTGGGCGGAGGGACCGTCCCATCGGCGCAGCCGACGAAGAGGGCGAGTGTGAGGCAGAGGATGGAAATTCGCATGGGTGACTCCTTCATGGTGAGCCGCGTCTGGTGCCGGACCGGAAGCACAGGGTGCGCGCATGCACGGTGACCCACGCGGTCACGGTGCAAGCGTCACTGGATGACCACCGTGCTCTCGAACATCCCCATACCGCACTGGAACGTGAGCGTGCGCGCGGTCGTCACCGGAATCACGACGGGCACGCTCTCGCCGAGCGGAAGCGCTCTCTCTTCCCGAGCTCCGGGCATGGAGGGAGCTCATGGAGCTCATCGGATCCTCGTACGTCTCTGGGAGAGCATCAGCGCTCTCGAACACCGAAGACGCAGCGAGCGCGCGGGCATTACACCCCGCGGCCCGCCGTAATGATCCGGGGTCTCGTGCGTCTTCGCAGCGAGTGGTCGCAGACGAGCGGCCTCACGAAAGGATGGGCATCATGCGACCGAACGACGCCGAAACGAAGACCAGCACTCTCACCGTCGAGGGCATGACCTGCGGCTCATGCGTCGCGCACGTCCAGCGGGCGCTTCGCGACGTCGAGGGAGTCTCCGACGTCGACGTACGCCTCCGCGAACGCACCGTGGTGGTGAAGCACGAGACCTCCGTGACTGCCGCGGAGCTGGTGGAAGCACTGGGTGGAGTCGGATACGAGTCGTCGGCGAAGCCGTGACGCGCGACGGTGAGGCGTGCCGACGCTGCGAGCCGAGTCACCATCGAGGAACGTAATGAAGCGGCGAGGCGTGCGTCCGTTCCCTCGACATGAACAACGAAGAAACTTTCGAGAACGAAGAAAACCTCACCATCGGTGTCCAGGGCATGACCTGCGCGAGCTGCGTCGCGCACGTCGAGCGCGCGCTCCGCGCCGTCCCGGGCGTCGTCGATGCAACCGTCAACCTCGCCACCGAGCGCGCAACGGTCACGCACCTGCCGCTCGTCAGCTCCGTCGGAGACCTGCGCGCTGCGATCCAGGGGGCGGGCTACACCCCGGTTCTGCTCGATGCGACGACCGGCAGCGCCGCCGCGGAGACCGCCGCCGGCGACGAGCTGAGTCGTACCCGTCGCGACCTCTTGCTCGCCGCGATGTTCACGGTGCCGCTGGTGCTCTTCTCCATGGGGCCGATGTTCGTCCCGGCGCTCCACGCGTCGTTCCCGCGCTTCGTGCACTTCTTCATGGGCTTTGGCGGCCTCCTCTTCGCCTTGCCCGTACAGCTGTGGGCGGGCCGCCGGTTCTACCGCCTGGGCCTCGCGGAGGTTCGCCACCGCGCGCTCGGAATGAACACGCTGGTCATGCTCGGGAGCTCGGCTGCGTTTCTCTACTCGATCGCCGTCCTCCTCACGCCGTCGTGGTTCCCGGCTGGGACGGCGCACACGTACTTCGAAGCGTCGGCTTCGATCATCGCGCTCATCCTGCTCGGCAAGTACCTGGAAGCGCTCGCTCGCGGCCGCGCCTCGCGCGCAATCAAAGGGCTGATCGAGCTCCAACCGCGCACCGCACGCGTGCGCCGGGACGCCGTGGAGCTCGAGGTCGACGTCGATGCGGTGGTTTTCGGCGACGAGGTCGTCGTTCGTCCCGGCGAGCGCGTGGCCGTCGACGGCGTCGTCCTTCGCGGTGCCTCGTTCGTGGACGAATCGATGATCACCGGAGAGCCGATCCCCGTTCGCAAGGAGCAGGACAGCGAGGTCATCGGCGGCACCGTCAACGGCGCGGGCGGGTTCACCCTCCGTGCGATCCGCGTCGGCCGAGAGACGACGCTGCAGCAGATCATTCGGATGGTCGAGGACGCGCAGGGCTCGAAGCCCGAGATCCAGGCGCTCGCCGACAGAATTGCGAGCGTCTTCGTGCCGGTCGTGCTCGTCGCGGCGGCCCTGACGTTCGGAATGTGGCTGCTGCTCGGCGGAGCCTCGGCGTCGAGCTTCGCCTTCGTCTCGGCCGTCGCCGTGCTGGTGGTGGCCTGCCCCTGCGCGATGGGGCTCGCGACGCCGACTGCGGTGATGGTCGCGACGGGTCGAGCCGCAGAGCTCGGGATCCTCTTCCGACGCGGCACCGCGCTCGAGTCTCTCGCGGCGACGACCACGGTGCTGCTCGACAAGACCGGCACGATCACGCGCGGCAAGCCGGCCGTGACCGACCTCCGCGTCGTCGACGGCGACGAAGCCGAGGTGCTCGCGCTGATCGCATCGGCCGAGAGCCGCAGCGAGCACCCGCTCGGACGCGCCGTCGTGAACGAAGCCGTGCGGCGCGGGCTGACGCTGCGGGAGCCAGAGTCATTCGAGAGCGAGCCCGGGTACGGTCTCTCCGCTCGGATCGCTGGCCGGACCGTGCAGGTCGGCGCGGCCCGATACCTCACGAAGATCGGGATCTCCTTCGACGACTTCGCCGACGAG
>JBKJQC010000928.1:0-5410 GCA_046593995.1 Polyangiales bacterium | reverse complement strand
CCGCACCCGCCGAAAAGACGTCGGCGCGGACGTCCGCGTCGCGTCGCCCGGCGGCCTGCTCCGGGGCCATGAACGAAGGCGTGCCGAGCGTCATGTCGGGCGGCGTGTCGAGCTCGGCGCAGTGTGCGATGCCGAAGTCGACGACGCGCACGGCGCGCGAAGGCGTCCAGAGGATGTTCGCCGTCTTGATGTCGAGGTGGAGCACGCCGCGCGCGTGACACGCGACGAGGAAGTCGAGCACGTCCTCGACGACGCGCAGCGCGGGCAGGATCGGGAGCTTGCCGCCGAGGCGACGACGCACCATCTCGACGTTCTCGCCGTCGACCAGCTCCATCACGAGCACGGGCTGGCCCTCGCCCGTCGTGCCGCCGATGGTGATCGGCACCCGCGCGGGGTGATCGATGCGCGCGGCGAGATCCCGCTCGCGATAGAAGCGCCCGCGCACGCGCGCGTCGTCCGCGAAGTCTCGCGCGAGGATCTTCAGCGCGACGCGCGGTCCGTCGCGCAGCGTGGCGCCGTAGACCGTGGCCATGCCGCCGACGCCGAGCGTCGAGTCGATGCGATACTCGTGCTGCTGCTTCGTCGCCGCGCAGGTCACGACGATCCAGCTGCCTGGCCCGTAGGCGTTCGGCGCGCGCGCGGGAGGCGCGTCGCTCGGCGTGCCGCTGTCCCGCTGTGAATGCAGCGAAGCCATGACCGGTCTCGACGTGCTACCGCGGGCTCCGCCGGCGAGCGAGTGGTTCTGCCGATCCGCTTCGGGTCCAGGTCAGCGCCCCCGGCCGGCTGCTTTTTCGAGCGCGCTTTTTCGAGCGCTCACGGCGCGCGGGTCAACGTCTCGGCGCCGAGACCGAGGCTCGGCGTGTTGAAGTCCATCCACCGCGCGTGGATCGCGCCGCCGTTCGCCCCGATCACGTAGACGGCGGCTCCGCACGCGTGCGCGGGAAAAGAGGTGACGAAGAACGAACCGCTCGGCCCCGAGTGTGCGATCCCGAAGCCGCGGATGGTCTCTTCGCCGCGCCGTACGAACACCGGCCGCACGTCGCGCGAAAGGCCGAGGCCGAGGCCGAGGGCCGCAGCGCCGACGTACGCCTGGCCGCTCGGCGACGTACCGGACGTGGTGAGTTTCCCATCGAGACCGTCGGCGTCGTGCGCGGTCCATCGCTCGCGGCCGACCTCGTCGTCACCGTCGCGGAACCAGGTGCCGTCGAGCCCGCCTTCTCCGGCGAACGAGACGCGGCGATAGAGCCCGACGCCGAGCCCCCCAACTCCCCAGCCGCACCCGAGCACGTCGCGCGCGCGCAGACAGATCGCGCGGAACGTGCCGTTCGGCATGTGGAAGGTGAGCTCGTAGCGTTCGCGGCCGGGCCCGCTGCCACCGAGGCGGATGATGTTCGCGCGGCCTGCGTAGGTCGATCCGTCGGGGTGGGTGCCGACCGCGTCCCACGCTCCCTCGATCGAGAGCTGCTGGTCGTGCGTCGGCGGGACGAAGGCCGCGGTCACCCGAGGCGTCGCAGAGACCAGCGCACACGAGAGCGCGACGAGCAGCGGTCGCATCGCCGCACCATATCAGGTGGTCATGGCGTCTTCGGACCGCCGCCGATCGAAGGAGAGATCCCCTTGTCCTTGCCGATGCCGATGGTGACGCCGAGCGGACCCTTGCCGATGTAGAGCTCCCCTCGCGGACCCCCTTCGTCTTTGCGATAACGCCCCGCGAGCTCGAACGCGCCGCCTTCGGCTTTTCCGTCCTCGATCGCGATCACCTTCCCGCCCGCTTCGAGGCGCGCGGTCGCGGTGAGGCCGTCGAGCGAGAGGAGCCCCTCCGCCCACGAGGGCATCTTCCCCTTGGCGGCGAAGATGTGCGTGATCGGCCGTGCGTCCTTCACCTTCGCGAAGAGGCCCCCCTTCAGCCGCGGTGCGTCGTCGACCTTCTCGAGCGTCCCGTCCTTCATCTCGACGTGACCCCACCAGGGGGGCGGCGGATCGGCGTTCGCGGCGACCATCACGTTCCGCAGATCGATCGCGAGCCGCGGGAACTTCGCGCGCATCCCCTTCGGGTCGAACGCCACGACCTCGGCGTCGGCGCGCAGGTCCCCCTTCATCGCGACGCCGGAGAAGATCATCGACGCGTCCGGGAACGCGATCGTCGTCTTCCCCTGCAGGAGGACCTCGTGCACCGAGAAGTCGAGGTGGAGCTGCAGCTCCGCTTTCGTCTTCCCCACGAACACCTTCGGACCGAGCAGATCCTGGAGCGCGCGCACGTCCACGAGGACGGCCTTGGGGATGTCGAGCGAGACGAGGAGATCGTCGAAGGGCTTGTTGGCGAGGTCGAGCGCGCGGCTCTTCGCCACGAGCCCGACGTACCCGGCCGTGAGCGGCCACGACTCCGCGTAGCGTCGCCGCACGTGGACGTCGTCGAGCTCGAGCGTCGCGCGGAGCTCCCCCTTGTCCACACCGACCCGCAGCTTCGAGTTCAGATCGCCCGAGACGAGCGGATGACGCGCGGCGAAGTCTTTGGCGTCGAGGTCGAAGCGGCTCCCGTCCTGGATCACCCCGGCGAGCACGCTCACGTCGCTCTTCGCGTGACCGCGTCCGCCCGAGACCACGGTCTTCGTCACGGGCTCGAGCCATCGCTGCGCAAAGGCGAAGTCGTCGAGATCGCTCTCGAGACGCAGGCGCATGGTGAAATAACGGAGGAGCTCCACGCCATCGACGGCGCGCGGATCGTGCATCTTGACCGTGCAGTCGATGCTCCCCTTGGTGGCGACCGCGAAGAGGCGCTTCTGGAGCACGAGATCGCCGCTCTTCACCTCGACGTGGGTCGGCGAGAGCGCGAGCTTTCGCGCAGGGCGGAGGTAGAGTCCGCCCTCGAGCTGGGCGTCACCGTGGAAGCGGTAGGCGGCGATCCACACCTCGCGCAGCTGCGCGTTCACCCCTTCGAGATCGAACGTCCACTTCGTGTAGTGCTCCTCGAGCCCCGACGTCCGCGGCGCCATCGGGCGGAGCGGGACCTCGGGGAAGCCGTCGATCGGCGGGAAGCCCTCGATGACCTTTGGATCGACCTCGTCTTGGTAGTAGCGCGGTCGAACACGGACCGAGGCGCCGTTCGCCACGAGATCACGGACCAGGAGGTTCTTCGTGAAGACGGAGACGAGGTCGATCGACGCGCTCGCAGCGTCGATCGAGATCATCATCTCCATGTCTTTGTTCTTGGTACGGAGACGGAAGTTCCGCACGTGCACGCGCCCCGGCCAGACGGTCCACGCGGAGCCGTACTCCATGAGGACGTCGTCCTCCTTGCTGACGATCTTCCGCAGGAGCGGCGTGCCGATGAACACGTTCGCGAGGAATATGTAGAGGAGCCACGTCGCGCCGAGCACGAAGAGGACGCGCGCGGCGACCCAGGCCCACAGATGCGTGCGCAGGAGCTCACGAGACCGCGTACGCAGCGCTTGCATGAAAGGCTCTGCCAGGTCCGATGACCGCTCGGCTCCCGCCGTGGCATATGTCTTTCGAGAGATGTCGAAGGCCTTCACGAAGGACGACGCGGCCACGGAGGATCCCGAGCCGCCGGAGGAAGACACCGCCGCGGCTGCGAGCCAGCGCACTCCGTACATCACGCCCGCCGGCTACCGGAAGCTGCAACAGGAGCTCGAGCACCTCTGGCACACCGAGCGGCCGCGCATCACCTCCGAGGTCGCGACCGCGGCCGCGCAGGGCGATCGCTCGGAGAACGCCGAGTACATCTACGGCAAGAAGAAGCTCCGCGAGATCGACCGACGGGTGCGGTTCCTCATCAAGCGGCTCGACGTGGTGCAGGTCGTCGAGCCCGCGGCCGAGCAGGCAGGGAAGGTCTTCTTCGGCGCGTGGGTGACGATCGCCTCCGACCTGGGCGACGGGGAGGAGAAGCGGTCCACGTATCGCATCGTCGGAACGGACGAGCCCGACTCCGGGCGCGGGTACATCAGCGTGGAGTCGCCCGTCGCGAAGGCACTGATCGGGAAGTGCGTCGGCGACGTCGTGACCGTGCAGCGCCCGAAGGGGCCGACCGAGATCACCGTGGTGGCGATCACCTACGACGAGCCGCCGCGATGACGGTCGTGACGCGCACGCGCACGCGCACGCGTACGCACACCTGGGTCGTGGTCGTGATGGGCGTGTCGGGGGTCGGGAAGACGACGGTCGGCGCCGCGCTGGCCGACGCGCTCGGCGGAAGGTTCGTCGACGGCGACGCGCTGCACTCGGCCGCGAACATCGAGAAGATGACGAGCGGAGCAGGGCTCGACGACGGGGACCGCGCGCCGTGGCTCGCCGCGGTCAAGCAGACGATCGACGCCGCGGTCGCATCGGGCGGGACGCTGGTGATCGCCTGTTCCGCGCTGCGCGCACGCTACCGAACGTCCCTCGACGTCCCGCGCGCGGGCGTCGCTCTGGTGCACCTCGTCGCGGATCCGGCCGTGCTCTCGGAGCGACTCGCCGCGCGCAAGGAGCACTTCGCCGGCCCCGCGTTGCTCGCCTCGCAGCTCGCGACGCTCGAGCCCCCGACCGACGCCATCACGGTCGACGCGACGGCGCCGTTGTCCGCTGTCGTGGCCGCGATCGTCCGGGGACTGATCTGAAGTCGTCAGTCGTCAGTCGTCAGTCGTCAGAGAGCGAGAGCGAGAGCGAGAGCGAGACCGAGACCGAGACGACGAGCGGGATGCTGCTTCTCTCGTCTCGTCTGACGGATGACCGACGACTGGCGACTGGCAGCGACCACGCGGTCGCGAACGCGGAGCTCGCCGGGGGTCACCTTCGTTTTCGGTGCGACGAGTTGCGGAACCTCCGGAACCTTCGCAAATTTCCGCAGGTTGTGACATGGAAAACGGGGCACACCACCGCCGACGACCGCTGCACGAGCCGTTGGCCTCGCCGATATCCGATGCGCGCGTCCGGTCGTGCCGACGAGGAAGCCCGCCTCGACGCTTCGCAGCGGTGCCGTTCGAAGCTCGACCTGTCGTCGCGGCGATCGTCGACGAGACGCGCGCCGCCCTCGCGAAGCGGATCCTCGAGCAGGGCCTCGGGCTCGCGTCACCGCCGCCACGCGTCCGCCTCGCAGTCCGCGGGTTCATCGGGTTCGTCGAAGCGGCGAGCCTCGATGGGCTCGAGCACGGTGACGTCGACCGCGTCACGCTGCGCACCACCCTCTTGCACATGGTCACCGACGCCGTCGCGCGTGCGACTCAGGGATCCTGATACGAGGTCGCCGCGCGCAGCGCGTATCCGCCGGGTTCCCGCACGATCGCCGCGCGCAGGCCGAGCTTTCGCAGCGTCGAGAGCGCGACGTACAGACGGTCCGCTCCGGAGGAGCCCACGAGCACCTCGCCGGGCCACGCCTTCTGCACGAGCTCTCGACGCTGCGAAAGCTCGGCCT
>JBKJQC010000927.1:0-5008 GCA_046593995.1 Polyangiales bacterium | reverse complement strand
TCTCGCCTCCGCGCCTCCGCGCCTCCGTGTTGCTCGTTCTGAATCAGATCAGGGCGTGAACGTTCCCTCGTGGAACATCGTATTGGTCTCGTCGAAGTACTCCACCTTGATCGACCCTGCGGCCGGATCGAGCGTCAAGGTCGTGTAGTTCGTGGTGCTGCTCTTCCAGTCGAACTGCGGCGCGGCGAGCGACCAGGCCAACGGGTTCGCGGACTGCGCGCCTGCTCCGACGAGCACCTCCGTCTGGGTCGAGCCGACCCCGGACGGTGACACACGCGCGGTGAACTCGAGGTGGAAGTCGCCGGCGACCCAGAGGACACCCTTGATGTTGTCGTCGATGTACTTCAGGACCTCCGTGCGCTGGGCGGCGTACCCCTCCCAGCGATCCTGAGGCTGTGCGTCCCACACCGACGGCATGTTGGTGATCGGCACGGAGTTCATGATCAGCTTGAACTTCGCGGTGCTCTTCGAGAGTGCATCTTTGAACCACGCGAGCTGCTCGGGCGAGATGTACTGCGCGGCGGCGGTCGTCCGGGTCGACGGCTTCCGCTCGCCGCGCGTGTCGAGCACGAACACCTCCACGGTGTCCCCCCACTTCACGGACTTCCAGATGCGGTCGGCGCTCTCCGCCGAGCGCCGCAGCGGGAGGTGCTCGAAGAACGTCTTCTTCGCGGCGGTGAGCTTGGTCGCGTTGACCGTCTCCGGGTTCCAGTCGTTGTCGACCTCGTGATCGTCCCACGTCGCGAGGAGGCTGTTGTTCCGTCGTACGTCGAGGAAGGCGGGCTTCTCGAAGTTCGACTTCCACTTCGCGCGGAACTCGTCGAGGCCGGCCGCGCCGTCGTTGTACGTGGTGTCTCCGAGGAAGAGCCAGAGGTCGAGATCGGTGCGCTTGCCGGCTTGGAGGAGCGGCTTTGGATCCCGCGCGTTGCTCACGCAGGAGATCGCGCCGAAGACGAGCTTCTCCTGGGTGCCAGCAGCGAGCGCGGCGCGGAACCGGCCGATCGGCGAGCGCGCCTTCTGCGCAGCGCCGTCCATCTCGACGAACGCGTATCGGTAGCGCTTCCCCGGCGAGAGGCCGATCACCTCGCGGTGCGCGAACCCGCCGTCGCCCGGCGTCACGTCCATCGTAGGGAGCTCGTAGGCGTAGACGTCGCCGATCATCTGCCAGACGTGGAGCTTCAGCGGCGAGGTCCCCGCGTAGCGCGTCCAGAGGATGGCGCGCGTCGACTCGACGTCGCCGCTCGCGACGCCCAGCGGGAAAGCGGTGACGGGCGCGGCGGGGATGGGCTCGGGCGACACCGGCAGTGGTCCGTCGGGGAGCGGCTCGAAGGTGTCGGCTACGGCGCTGTCGGCGACGGCGGTGTCGATCGCGGACTCCGTGCTCCCGCCGTCGGTCTTCACGTCGGAGACCGTCTCGCCGGACGCGTCGGCGGGGCGGCTGTCGCTCTTGGAGCCGCCGGAATCGACCGCGGCACCGGTGTCAGGAATGGCAGTATCGACAGGCGTCGCAGTATCCGGCGTGGTGCTGTCTTCCTCGGTCGTCCGCGTGTCGACGTTGGAGTCGACCTCGGAGTCGGTGACGACGTCCTGCGTCTCGTCGACGGATCCACCACAGCCCACGGCGAGAGCGAGGACGAGCGAAGAAAGCTTGGCAGCGCGCATGTGCGCGGAATGCTACCGCGAGGTTCGGCTTCGGCGACCGGTCGTCCGTCCGAACGGTGTTCCAGTCAGAACACGTCGATCGGCGCCAACGTGACCGAGGTCCCCGGGGGCGGCGGCGCGAACGGCAGGAGCTGGAACCGGCCATAGCGTGCGAACCGGTACGAGGCGTCCTCGAGGGCTCGGGGGAAGCGGAAGATCACCGCCGCGGGGCGCCCATCTGCGGTGAGCTCGACGATCTCCGCCGTGACGTCGCGGAACGCGCGCTCCGTCCCGAGCTTCATGGGCCGGTCCGGGTGTCGCACGAGATGGGTCATCTCGTCGCGGAGGTAGCCACGCCCCGGGCGAATCAGGAGCGAGCGCTCGTCGACGCGCGTCACGGTCGTTCCATCGGTCCCGGCGGAGAGCACGTGGAAGCTCGTGGGAACGCGGCGCCCGTCGAGCGCGCGCACGACGCGGCCATACGCGGCCGAGCCGGCGTCCCGGGCGTCCACGCTGATCAGCATCTGGTCCGTGATGGCGGCGTCGTCCGGGAACGAGTCCGCAATCTTCGCCATGAGCTGACGGATGACGAACATCTGCGAGATCGTGAGGAGCGAGAGCAGCGGCGCCACCACGAGGTGGACGATCAACGCGGTCTTCGCGAGGCCGCGCTCGGCGCGCGTGCTCGCGTGCTCGACGAGCTCCGCGAGGAGGCCGAACGCGCCGAACCCCGCGATCATCGTGAGGCGCCCGGAGGGGAAGGTCCCGCAGACCGGGAGGAGCGCGGCCGCGGTGCCGAACGCGAAGAAACGTGCGACGCGACTCGTGCGGAGGAGCGGCCGGAAGACGTACGCGAGGAAGCCGAGGAACCCGATCGCCAGGCCGACACCGAGCAGCGCCACCGCGCGCGGCGGGAACAGCCACATCTCCGGCGGGGGGGCAGCGAACGTCCCGAGGACGAGCAGCGGAAAGCGCTCCCACAGCGTGCCGAGGAACTCGCGCGGGTGCGCGGCTGGATCGACGTACATCGGCGAGAGGTCGGCGCCGCACCCCGCGCGACGGTAGAGGACGATCCAGGCGCCGATGATCGCGAGGTACGGCACGAGTCGGAGCACGCGCGCCCGTGCCGCGTCGTCCTCGAGGAAGAGCGCGTGCGCGACGATGAAACCGAAGGCGGCGACGGCTCCTTCGCCCGACGCGAGGCCGAGCGCGAAGAGCAGGGGCGCGACGATCCCCGCCGCACGAGAGCGGTCCTTCGTCCACTGGTGGTGGGCTCCCACGGAAGCGAGCGCGAACGTCGCCATCAAGAGCGCGTTGCGGTTCGCGACCCAACCACCGGGGATCGCACGCGCGTCGTCGAGCGCGTAGAAGAGCGCGGCGAGCCCTGCGACCCATCGCGCGCCGAGGAGCCGCCGGTAGAGCCGCGCGGCGACGACGACGAGGAGCGCGATCCATGCGAAGGAGTGGACGTGCATCGCCCACGCGGTCTGGGGGTAGAGCGCGTGATCGAGCATGTGCGTCGCCGCGGAGAGCGGACGGAAGAACGCGATGCGGAGGTGGTGCTCGGTCCACCAGGGGAGGAGACCGGCGTCGATCATCGAGCGGGTGCGCGCCGGATCTCCGTCGAAGAACGTGAACAAGAGCCACGGCTTCGGTAGCCACGACGCGTACGGCTCGACCCGGAGCAAGGCCGCGTGGTGGAGGAGATCGTCGATCAGGAGACCGAGCGCGATCGAGGGGAGCACGATCGCCACGGCGAGCGCGACGAGCCTTGCTTCGAGGCGTGGCCGCTCGAGCCAAGGTCGCAGCCGCTCGACGAACGGCAGTGGTGGCGGGGGTGTCGTCAGAGGATCGATCCTGGAGAAGGGCGGAACGAGCGCGCCGTCGCTCTGCTTCTCCCCGACGTGCATTTCGTGGTGCCCCACGTTACCGTCGATGGCGAGGTTCGTGATGCGCAGGTTGATGTCCACCGTAGGCGCTCTGGTCGTCTGTACCGCCTGCGCACGCTTCGCCGCTCTCGGATGTGGAGGGACGACGACGGCCTTGCCCGAGGTCGCCGACTCGGAGGTGACGCAGGACGTCGCGTCCGACGCGACCGTCGAGGACGTCCCGACTGCACCTGACACGCGGGACAGCGGGCTCGACGCGACGAAGACCGACAGCTCCTCACCGCGGGACGCGCGCGCGGAGATCGCGGCCGACGCGCCGGCGCGGGATGTCGCGAGCAGCGACGCGCCCCACGCCGTCGGATGCATCACCAGCGTCGCGGCCGGCCACGCGGTCTTCACCTGCGACGGGATCCGATACGACGTCGAAGTCCCGCCCGCGTGCGTGGCCGGAGGCTGCGGCCTCGTGCTCGACGTCCACGGCATGACGATGAGCGCCGAGATGGAGGACGCGAACTCCGGCATGCGCGCGCTCGGTGTGAAGCACGGCTTCGTCGTGGTGCAGCCGAACGCGAACCCCGCTCCGCCGCAGTCCTCGTGGAAGCCCGAGTCGGACGACGCGAAGGTCCACACGTTCCTCCTCGCAGCGCTCGATGCCTACGCGATCGATCGCGATCGCGTGCACATGATGGGGTTCTCGCAGGGGGGCATGATGAGCTCCCGCTTCCTCTGCACCCACGCGGAGCTCTTCGCGTCGATGGCGCCGATGGCCGGAACCGGGTGCACGTTCTTCGGGACCAACACGCCCTCCCGAGAGGTCCACGTCCTCTACGTGCATGGCAAGACCGACGCGGTCGTCGCCTATTCGCAGGGGACCACGCAGCGCGACGCGATGATCGCCAAGTGGTCGATGACGAAGGACGTCGTCGTCTCGACGGACGCGTCGCACGTGTACACGCGGTACAAGAGCCCGAAGGGGACGGTCCTCGAGTTCATCGAGCACGAGTACGAGGCGAAGTCGTTCACGCTCCGCGGCCACTGCTACCCGGGCTCGACCGACCTGAACGGCGGTGCGACGGGGCAGCTCGTCGGGTTCGGCTGCGTCGAGACGACGCCCTTCGTGTGGGGGGATCTGGCGATGCAGTTCTTCCGCGATCACCCGCGCACGAAGTGAGCATGAGACGGCTCGTCCTCGCCTCGACGAGTCGCTATCGGCGCGCGCTCCTCGACGCGGCGGGGATCGCGCACGAGGCCAGAGCTCCCGACTTCGAGGAGGACCACGCGCGAGCGCTCGACCCCGAGGCGATGGTGGTGGCGTTCGCACGGGGAAAGGCGGAGAGCCTCCGCGGTGATGACTGGCTGGATGCGCTGATCATCGGGGCCGATCAGATCCCTGAGCTCGACGGGCGCATGCTCACCAAGCCGGGCGACACGGCGACGGCCGTCGCTCAGCTCGAGGCGCTCGCGGGGCGGACGCACCG
>JBKJQC010000900.1:0-7920 GCA_046593995.1 Polyangiales bacterium | reverse complement strand
CAGCGCGTCGCGCGTCACTGGACCTCCGGCAGCGCGCGCCCGAACGCGTCCTTCCACAGCGCGCTCGCGCGGGTGCGCAAGGTCGCGTCGTCGAGCGCGAAGAGCTCCGCGACGGCGTCGCCGAGCTCCTTCGCGTCCACGCCTTCGAAGCGGTTCACCGACGGGACCTTCCGTCCGCTCAAAGCGCTCAGCACGATGACCGCCACGTGGTGCTCGGCCCCCCCGCGCGCGACGAGCGCGAACGGCACGAGGTGGACGAGCCCGAGCTTCGGAGATGCGGCGCTGGTCAGCTCCGCGATGTACGCCGAGAGCTCTCGGTTCGCCGTCTGTTGCGGGGCGTCCGCGTAGCCGTTCATGCGGCGCAGCACCTGCCCCGAGAGCGGCAGGTGCGGTCCGTCGATCTGGTGCTGGAGCTCGTGACGCTCGGTCATCGTCACGATCTCCTTCCGCAGATCGACGCCGGCGACGAGCAGAGCGAGCGCCTTTCCGCACGTCGCGAGCGCGCGCGCCGCGTCGGGGTCGAGGCTGTTCATGCACGAAGGCGTGTCGCCCACGATCCAATTCCGCAGATCCTTCTCGGCGACCTCGATCTCGTCGAGCACGACGAGCGCGAACGGCTGCATGTCGCGGGAGAACCCCAGTCGACCGCTGTGCCCAAAGCCGCCGCCGAGGCTCCGCACGTGCAAGGTCGCGAACGCGTCCGACCCGAAGCGCGCTTTCACCGTCACCGGATGCACCGCCTCGATGCGGTAGCTGCGCACGCGGAACGTGCGCAACAAGCCGTCCTTGGTCTGGTAGAGCTGCACCGTCGGATCGAGATAGAAGGGGAGCGACGCCTTGCGGTTCGCCTCGTTCACGTCGGCGACGAGGCGATACCAACGTCGCCCCGCCACATCGAGCTCGTCGCCTTCGCGGGTCATCGTCTCGAGCGCGGTCGCGACGCCGGGATCGAGCGCGCGCGCCGCGGCGTTCATCTCCCGCGCGGTGCCCTTCACGCGGATCATCTCCTGCGCGCTCCCGCCGGAGCCCTCGACGAACTGCGCCTGGTGGTTCCACGCGAGGCGCGCGGCGCTCCACTTCGGCAGGAGCTCCCCGAACACGCGCTCGCCCTCCTTCACTGCGGGCGCCGTCGCGGTCGCGAGCGACCACTGCACGCCCTTCGACGGAGGCCGCGCGAGGACCGACTGCGCGACCAGTACCGCGACTGCTGCGCCCGACGCGATCATCGCGACGCGCTTCACCGGAAGGCCCGCGGGCCGCTCGGCGTCCTGTTCTTCCGGCCCGTCTTCCGATGGCGGCATCGTCAGCGCGTCGACGACCACCTCGAGCGCGCCGGTGACGAGCGCGAGGATCGCCGCGACGAGCGCGCCGCCGCCGAGCGTGCCGAGCGCCTCGGACTGAGCGGTGGCGACCAGCATCGAGCGATAGACGAGGAAGGCCATCAACGCCGGTAGACCGAACGTGCCGATGAGCCCTGCGATCGACTGCTCGCCCTTGGCCGGGACCCACAGGTGTACGAGCGCGAGCAGCACCGCGAGGAGCGGGAAGAGCACGAACCCGACGACCATCAAGAGGCCGATCTGGTAGCGAACGTTCGGTAGATCGCCGACCTGCGCGAGGGCGCGCGCGACCGTGGCGAGCGGTGCCTCGCCCCGCGCCGGCCAGAGGTAGAAGTACGCGAGCGCGAGCCCGGCCACGACGAACAGGTGCTTCGCGATGCGCCGCGCGTGCGGCTTGAAGGTGAGGTTCGCGGCGGCACCGGCGGCCGCGAGCGCGATCAGCGCAGACGTCGGGCGCTCGGAGAAGCTCGTCGGCAGCCGCAGGACATCCCACGCGGCGGCGTCTGCGCCGATCTTGATGGTGAGCGCGGCGGTCGCGAGCGAGACGAGCACGGCGATCGCGAGCGAGGTGGCCCGCTTGCACGCCACACCGGCCGCGAGGATCGCCACCCCGGCGAGCGTCGGCGCGAACGCCGCGACCACTGCCGCGAGCGGCAGCTCCGCGAGGATCTGGAAGATCCACTGCGCCGTCCCGTCGACGGTCTCGTACGGGAGCACGATCGACAGAGCGAGGATGATCCCGGCCCAGCGCGCGCGCGATCGGAGGCGATGCGCGGAGAGATCGAAGAACAGGCTCGCTTCACTCATCGCGGAGGCTCACCGAGCCGCCACCCAGGCGACGATCGAGAGGCTGCGCTGCTGGGGGAAGTTCGGGTCGTCTCCCAGCGACTCGTAGAAGATCTTCGTGCCGTCCGTCGAGAAGAGCGGGTATCGATCGCGGAACGGATTCCGCGTCAGCACGCGCGGCTCTCCCTCGGTCACCGAGACGACGGCGATCTCCTGCGTGCCGGTCACGAGCAGCTCGAAGGCGAGCTCGCTGCCGTCGGGGGAGAACGTCGGGCTGCGCGCGTGTCCCGGGAGCGCGCGATCCACGAGCTCACCGCTCGGACGCCGCAGCAGCGCGATCGCACGCTTCCCCTCGCGATGCTCGAACGCGATCAGGTCCCCCTTGGGGCTCGCGCTCGGCATCGTCAGCACGTCGATGAGCGGGATTCCGTAGCGCTCGACGATCGCCGCCGGGGAGGCGGCACAGTCGATCACGTAGACGCCCTGTCTCCCGAGCAGGTTCTTGTCGTCGCTGCCGGGCGGCGTGGTCGGCTTCGGCGGGACGAGCGTGTGTCCGTCGTCGCTCTTCGTGGCGGTGTGGAGGATCGCGACGTGCGTCGCATCGAGCCAGGTGTAGCCGCCGAAGTGACCCTCCTCGTGCTCGACGCGGAAGACGTCCTTGCCGTCGACGAGCGACGAGACGAGGAACGCCGAGGGGCAGTCGGCGCACGGTCGGTCGTACATCGCGGCGAGCTTCCCGCCCGGCGCGACGCGCGGATCGAGGAAGCGATGGCTCGGATCGACGCGCACGCGCTTCGGCTTCCCCTGCGCCCCCGTCTCCGACGTGATCACCGTGATCGTCTTGGCCCATCCGAAGAGGTCCTCGATCACGACGGCGATCACGATGGCTGACGCGCCCGACGGCGCGACGCCGGGGTAGCCGAAGAAGTTGTATCCCTGCCACATCGTCTTCTTGGTGCCGTCCGGCGCGCGCCACTCGAGCGTCTCGAGCTGGTGGAAGAAGCCGAGGCCCTTCGAGTCCGCGAAGTAGAACGGCTTCACGTCGTTCGTCGAGACGAGCGCTCCGTTCGGCCCGACACCCGCGAGCTCGTCGTGCGCACCGGCGGCGCTCAGATAGACCGGCTTCTTCGCGCCGGTTTCCTTCTCCAGCCGCTCGCGCAGGACGGTCTCCCATGCGTCGCTCGCCTTTTTCAGGTGGCGCTCGCGCTGCTCGAGCCAATCCCGCGCAGGTGCGAGCGCGGTCGACGCGGTGCTCTTGCGATCGGCGAGCTCCTCCTTCATCTCTGGGTCGGCGAGCAGTCGCGGGACGGCGAGGTCGAACGTCTGATCCGCGAGATCAACCGCGAGCAGCGTCCGCGCGCGCGTCGCATCGCTCTTCGCGCCCGCGAACCCGTGCACGTGCCCCGCGGTGATCGGCTGTCCATCACTCGAATGGGAGATGTGCCGGACGACGACGTCGCCGCCGCCGCGCACCTCGAAGTACTTCCCGTCCGGTCCCCCTCCCGACTGGACGACGTGCTCGATCACCTCCGGCGCCACGCGCGCGGTGATGATGTACGCCGCATGGAGCGCGCGCGCCGCCTCCTCCGGCGACTTCGCCTTCTCGAGCACCTTCGTCACCTCGGGATCGCCCGCCTTGACCGGGTCGAACCCGAGCTTCGCGAGCTTCGTACCGAGGGTGTCCGACAGCGCGGCGGCAGGCTGCGAGCCCTCCCACCAGTAGCCGTCGACGTCGACCGCTACGAGCACGCGCAGCGGCCTGGGCGCGCGCTGCGCCTTGATCGCGAAGAACGTGCCGATCCCGGCGAGCGAGAGGAGCACCGCCAGCACCGGCCAGACCGGCGTGCGCGGCACGAACTCGGGCACTCCCCCAGCGGAAACGCTCTCGGGTGGCACGGGCTCCGGCATGGCCTTCGTAGTACCGTACCTCGCGATGGACGTCGCTGACACGCCGCTCCCCGCGGAGAGCGCGGCGCGTCTCGAGGCCGAAGCGATCCGGGTCTTCCGGCGCTACGGCAAGGAGATCGTCGAACAGCTCGGCGTCTGCCCGTGGGCCGCACCTGCGCGACGAGACGGTCGCGTCGACGAGCACGTGGTCCTCGAGCGGACGCCGGACGTCGCACGCGCGCTCCGCGCGATCGACGCGCTCGCCGACCTCGACATCGAGATCGGGATCATCCTCTTCCCACGTCTCTCGGTCGACCGCCGCACGTTCGAGCGCTGGGTGGCGGAGGTGCGCATCGCGGACGAGCGACGACCGCAGCCGTTCGAGCGCGCCTTCGCGATGGCGGAGTTCCACCCCGCAGCACCGCCGCTGCTCGATCCCGCGGGCTCCTTCACCTCGTTCCTACGACGCACGCCCGATCCGACCATCCAGCTCGTGCGTCGCGCCGCGCTCGAGCGGGTACGACGCGCGGACGGCGCGCATACGCGGTCGTTCATCGACCTGACGACGGTCGATCTCGATGCGCTCATGCGCGCACCCTTCGTGCCACCTCTTCACGAGCGGGTGGCCGCCGAGAATCATGCGATGGTCGCGGAGCTCGGCGCGGCGGTGTTCGCCTCGAGGCTCGATGAAATCCGCGCCGATCGCGACGCGGCCTACGCCCGAATCCTCGCTGGGGTGGCCGACCCGGGAGTCCCCCACCGGTGAGCCGGAAGGTGTCGGCAGCCCCAGACATGAGACGGCAACGGTGATAAAGGTCGCGCTCGGACATGTCGACGACCCGCGGGGAGAATCCCGTCGCTGCCACGCACGGCCACGCGCCGCGCATCGACAGCAAGGCTGATCTCGTCAAGTACTCGATCGCCGCGCTCGGCGTCGTCTACGGCGACATCGGCACCTCGCCGCTCTACACGATCAAAGAGTGCTTCACCGCGCCGCACGGCGTGGCGCGCACGCAGGGGAACGTCCTCGGCATCCTCTCGCTCATCACCTGGGCGCTGACGATCGTGATCGTGGTGAAGTACCTGACCTTCATCATGCGCGCGGACAACCGTGGCGAAGGCGGCATCCTCGCGTTGCTCGCGCTCGTGAGCTCCGGCGAGGACGCCCGGCAGAGCGTGAAGCGGACGGCGCTCTTGATCCTGCTCGGGCTCTTCGGCGCGTCGCTCCTCTACGGCGAGGGGATGCTCACCCCGGCGATCTCGGTGTTGAGCGCGATCGAGGGTCTCGGCCTCGTCACCCACGCGCTCGAAGCCTGGGTCGTGCCGATCACCGTCGTGATCCTCATCGGCGTGTTCATGGTGCAGAAGCGCGGCACCGCGCGCGTCGGCGCGGTCTTCGGGCCGGCGACGTTGCTCTGGTTCATCACGATCGGCAGCATCGGCGCCCGCTGGATCATCAAGTACCCGGTGGTGCTCTCCGCGGTGAATCCGGTGCACGCCGTTCGCTTCTTCTACACGAACAAGCTGCACGGCTTCCTCGTCCTCGGCTCGGTGGTCCTCTGCATCACCGGCGGCGAGGCGCTCTACGCGGACATGGGTCATTTCGGGAAGAAGCCGATCCGGTTCGCCTGGTACTTCGTCGTCTTCCCGGCGCTGCTCCTCAACTACTACGGGCAGGGGGCGCTCCTCCTCGTGCGCGGCAACGCGGTCACCCACCCGTTCTACGAGATGGTCTCCGGCTGGATGCTCATCCCGCTCGTGCTCATCGCCGCCGTCGCGACCATCGTCGCGTCGCAAGCGCTCATCTCCGGCGCGTACTCGCTCACGCAGCAGGCGGTGCAACTCGGGTACTCGCCGCGCGTGACGATCGTCCACACCTCCGAGGAGGCCGAAGGGCAGATCTACATCCCCGAGGTGAACACGATGCTGATGGTCGCGTGCGTCGCCCTCGTCCTCGCGTTCCGCGAGTCGAGCAAACTCGCGGCGGCGTACGGCATCGCGGTCACCGGCACGATGGCCATCACCTCGACGTTGTTCTTCGCGCTCGCCGTGCGCAAGTGGGGCTGGTCACCGTGGAAGGCAGGCGCGCTCGTCGCGGTCTTCCTCACGGTCGATCTCGGGTTCTTCGCCGCGAACCTGGTGAAGTTCATGCACGGCGGCTGGTTCCCGATCGCGATGGGCGCGTGCGTGTTCACCGTGCTCATCACGTGGAAGCAGGGGCGCTCGGCCCTCGCCGCCTACATGATCGGCGCCGCGCTCCCGATCGACATCTTCATGAACGACGTCGACCAGACGAAGCCACACCGCGTGCGCGGGACGGCCGTCTTCATGACGTCGAACCCGGGCGGTATCTCGCCGGTGCTCCTCCACCACTTCAAGCACAACCAGGTCCTGCACCAGCAGGTGATCCTCCTGTCCATCGTGACCCGTCACGAGCCGGAGGTGGGACCCGAGGAGCGCGTGGTGGTCACCGACGTCACGCACGGCTTCTTCACGGTGATCGCGTCGTACGGCTTCATGCAGAGCCCGAACGTGATCGAGATCCTCGCGTGCTGCGCGAAGCAGGGGCTCCAGACGCGCATCGAGGAGGTCAGCTTCTACCTCGGTCGCGAGACCCTCCTCACGACCGGTCGCTCGAAGATGGCGCGTTGGCGCAAGTCCCTCTTCGGCTTCCTCTCCCGCAACGCCCGCCCCGCCACCCACTTCTTCCGCATCCCGCCGAATCGCGTGGTGGAGCTCGGGATCCAGATCGAGCTGTGAGAAGGGGCCCGCGGTGAACGTGGGCCGTGAACGACTCTCGTTCCGTTGGGGTACGGTGGCGGAGTGCGTGCTCTGATCCCGGCCCTCGCGCTCCTCCTCGCAGGATGCCCGACGCCGCCCGCCGCCGAGCCCTCGCCGGCGCTCGCTTCGACGCCGGCTCCCACTCCGACCGTGGCCCCCGTGCCGTGTGGCGGGGGGCAGCCGATGAGCGTCCGCTTCTACGACGTGGGTCAGGCGCTCTCGGCGCTGGTCACGCTCCCGGACGGGAGGCACGTGCTCGTCGACACCGGCGAGTCGCCGAAGCGTGCAGGGTGCGGCGGACCGTGCGTCGCTGCGCACGCCCATCTGATGGACATGCTCCACCACGATCTCGCGACCCAGCCGATCGATCTCCTGTGGATCACCCACCAGCACTCCGATCATCTCGGCGGCGCTCCGGCGATCCTCGAGAGCTTCCCCGTCACCGTCTACGCGGACAACGGACGTGATCTCGAGAAGAACCCGGTGGAGCGCGCGCGCGGCGCGGCGATGGCGCGCGGCGTTCGCGTGCAGGTGATCGATCCGCAGCACGGGGCGACGCCGCTCGTCGGGAAGCCTCCGGTCACGGTGACACCGATCCTCCCGGCGACGTGGCCGAAGAGCTGCAAAGAGGACGCGAACGACTGCTCGATCGCGCTGCGAATCGAGTACTGCGCGTCGTCGGTGCTGTTCGTCGGGGACGCCGAGGCGACGGAGGAGGCGCTGCTCTCGCCCGGGAAGACGACGCTGATCCAGGTCGGCCACCACGGGAGCGACACCTCTTCGAGCGACGCGTTCCTCGCGAAGATCTCACCGCGCTACGCGGTGATCTCGTCGGGCAAGCCGTTCGAGGGGTTGAACACGACGTACTGCCACCCGCGGAGCACGACGGTCGAGAAGCTCGCGAAGACGCTGGGTGGCGCGACCGACGGCGTCGTGCGCGCGTTCGACGCTGCGCTCGCAGGTGCTTCGGGCTGCAAGTCCGCGGGGCCTACCGCCTGGCGTGACGTCCCGGTGCCGAGCGCGCTGTGGTCGACGGCGCGCGATGGTGACGTGACTCTCGTCACGCGCGGTGACGGGACGTTCATCCGCGAGCCCTGAGAGGTCGTGAATCATTCGCTCGCCTCCA
>JBKJQC010000620.1:0-13739 GCA_046593995.1 Polyangiales bacterium | reverse complement strand
GATAGCCCGTTCGCGCCCGGCTGCTGCACCGCCCGCCTGCCAAGCGGCATCGGACCGCAGTCGATCGGGCGCCTCGAGCTCGATGACTCGATGACTCGATGACTCGATGACTCGATGAGGAGAGGAGCGGACATGGAGGACTGGCGGAAGAACATCCTCGAGGACGACGATCAGATCGCGAACGTCGTGCGGCACATGAAGCGTGTCGCGGTCCTCGGGATCAAGACGGAGGCGCAGAACGGCGCCGCCGCGTATTACGTCCCGGAGTACCTCGCGTCCGTCGGCGTCGAGGTGATCCCGGTGCCGGTGTACTTCCCCGAGACGAAAGAGATCCTCGGTCAGCAGGTTCATCGCAAGCTGGCCGAGGTGCCGGGGCCGATCGACGTCGTCGACGTGTTCCGCAGGCCGAGCGACGTGCCCGCGCACGTCGACGACATCCTGGCGGCGAAGCCGAAGGTGGTCTGGCTACAGAGCGGGATCCGCAACGACGCCGTGGCCGAGACGCTCGCGCGTGCCGGCATCTCCGTCGTGCAGGATCGCTGCCTGATGGTCGACCATCGGCTCTACGCGCATCGCTGAGCGCACGCTGAGCGCGTGTTCGGGCATCACGAGCGCGTTCGTTCAGCGCAGGCGGCCGAACAGCACGCGCAGATCGTCGTCGGCGCTCGCCGGCAGGATGATCGCGCCGACGCCGTCGCTCTGACCGACGTCGGCGACCACGTGCACGGCGCCATCGCGCGCGATGACGCGCACACGAATGCCGACGGCGAGCGGGAGCGGCTCCGGCTCGAACGTCGAGCGCGCGTCGACCGACTGCGGCGCGGAGCTCGGGGGTTTCGCCGGCGCAGCGCTCGGCGGCTTCGCTGCGGCAGGCGCAGCGACCGGAGCGGCAGGCATCGGCGGCGGCTCGCGCGAGGCCACGCGATCGGCGCTCTTGAGACGGGCGAGATCGGTCGCGGCGTAGACTGCGGTCGCCTCGGCGTCGTGCATCTCCTGGTGCTCTTGCTGGTGGAGGTGCACGTCTCCGTCACGGAGCGAGACCTGGTGGGTCGGCTCGTCGTCGTCCCACGGCATCGACGGGGAAGGCGCTTGCGGCTCCGACTCGCGATCGATGGTGCCGCTCGCGCTCGACGACATGCCCACCGCGTTGTTCACGCCGGACGCGCTCGTGATGATCGAGGGCATCCGCTGGGACGACGACTTCGGCGTCGGGGCGGCCTCGGGTGCGCTGCCGAGTGGACGCATGGGCGGCAGCGGCGGCAGCTTCCCGCCGGGCACTCGGGAGCCGGGCAGCGACGGAGCGCGCGGGGCCGTGGTCACCGATTTCGTGGCGGCGCCGGGCGCAGACTTCGGCGGTGCCTGCGTGTTGCGCGGCCGCGCGGCGGCGGCGGGGGCCTGGGTCGCGGAACGTTGGACGGGGGGCGCGGCCGGGGGCCGCGTCGGCGGGCGCGCGGCGGTCGGGGACGCTGTCGGAACCACCGGCCCGGGAGGACGCGAGCCAGGCTGCGGCGGCGCGGGGTCCGCGACGGCGGGCGCACTCGTCTGGGTCGGCGCGTTCTCGCCGATCGGCTCGAGCGCCGCCGCGAGGTCAGACGCGGCCTTGGCGATCTCGAGCGCGCGCATGTCGAGCTCGGCGTCGCTCGCGCTCTCGGCAGCGCGACGCACCCAGCTCAGCGCGTCGCTGCGATCGCCGCGGGCCCACATCGCCATCGCGATCGACAGCTTGTCGGCGACCTCGTCGGGATCGTCGTCCTTCGGTTCCGGAACCATCGGCTCGTCTGCCATGCGGGGCGAGACGATATCAAGTCGAGCGCCTCCTTGCGGAGTGTTCTGCGGTCCGGGTGTCGCGAGGGGCGCGCGAGCGGAGCCGCTTGGAGTATCGTGCGTCCCCCATGATGGAGGTCGTCGTTCGTCCGCTCTGGCGCGCTTTCCGCCCGGAGCAGCTCAAGGCCGCTGCGCGCCACGCGCGCGACGGAGGTATCTCGGTCCTCAAGGAAGAGCGCTGGCGGCTCCTCGGGGACGCCGGCCCGCGCAACGAGGACCTGCCGAAGATGGTCGACTGGGCCATCCGCGCGATCGAGGCCTCGCGCTGGGCCGAGATCACCGAGGGACCGCTGAAGGGGCTCGTCGAGGCCGCGATCACGCGCGGGTGGCGCGCGCGCGTCGACGAGTGGATCGCACGCGACCTCGCGTTCGACCCTACGCGCTCCACGTCGCAGCAATCGTACGACTGCGTGAAGTGCGCGGCGTGCTGCCACGACAACAAGGTCGTCCTCGAGGCCGCCGACATCCAGCGCTTCAAGGACGGCGGTCGCGCCGATCTCCTGCGGCGCACCTCGAGCAAGGACGGCAAGCGCTTGTTGCCGCTCCTCCGCTCGAAGAAGAAGCCGTGCATCCACCTCGACGACTCGATGTGCTCCATCTACGAGGTGCGGCCGACCATGTGCCGCGACTTCCCGGTCGGGACCGAGCAGTGCATCACGTCGCGCGAGGACATGTACGGCGAGCCGTTCCCCACGGGGCGTTGAACCAATAGCCGAGCGCGATTCTCGACAGCACGGGCGGAGAAGGGCGTCTGGTCATCGCTTCAGTGTCACGACGCTGACTCTGGCCAACCGTCCATCAACAGGGAGGCGAGGAGGCGGGGAAGCTCGAGAGGTCTGCCGATCTCCGCTACACCGCGACGACGCACTCGCACGCGCGAGCCTCATCGACGTCGCAGCATGCGCGCGGCAGCACTGGTTTCGATCTTCTCCCCGCCTCCTCCCCTCCCTGTTCACAGACGGTTCTGCTGCGTCGGCGGCCAGGCAGCGAAGCAACGCGACAGGCGTTCGTCGTGGCATTGACCCGGCACACCGTCGAGAATCGAGCTCGCCGATTCAGAGCACAGACGGTTTGGGTGCCAAGGTGCCGTCGCGCGACCGGCACGAGCCGCGTGCATTCGCGCAGGTCACATCGTAGCGGATCAGCTGCGTCGACGACGACGATCCGCGGCGAGCGCGAGCACGGTCGCCATCGCGGCGAGGCCGAACGCGCCGGTGCTCGCAGCGCCGTTCCATGCGCACGTCCCGCCGGAGTCCTGCTGCGCCTTCGGATCGACGCCCGCAGGGTTCTCGGTGCCAGCGTCGCTGCCGGCGTCAGGGCCTTCGCTGACGGGCGGACCGGGATCGCCCCCCTCGAAGGTGGGCGGCGTGCCGGGACCTTCCTGGATCTTGTTGAGGACGTTGATGGTGATCTTCGTCATCACCTGATCGAGCGTGACGCCGTCCTTCACGGGCAGCTTGAGGTCGATGCCGCCCCAGTTCCCCATGCCCTCGCGATCGACGCCCCAGAACCAGTTGATCAAGCCGGCGGCGAAGACGTGCGCGCCGTTCTTGTGCTGGTAGTACTGCGCGTTGAACAGGCCGGTGAAGTCGATCGCCGACCCCTTCTCGGGCGTGAACATCACATCGGTGTGGCCGAGGATGACCTGCGTCTTCGGGCGGCCCGCGTACTCCTTGTCGAGCCGCGCGTTGTCCATCTCGTAGCCGACGATCATCGGGATGCGATCGCCGTTCGCGAGGCCCGTCGCCTGGCCGCCGGTGACCGTCTCGCCGGTGAAGACCCAGTGCTGCGCGTTGTCGACGATCCAGGGGATGCCGCGGCAGGTGTCCAGCGGTCCTGCGCCGGCCCTGCACGAAGGGAGCTTGGGCCCGTTCATCAGCCCTTCGAACGAGATCGCGAGGCGGACCGTCTGCACGGCGGGCTTGAGCGCCGCGCCCTTGTGCTCCGCGCCGAACGTCGGGCTCGGGGCGTCCGGGTCCCAGTCCTTCAGACCTGCCCACGCGTAGGTCACGTTCTTCAGGTGCGCGATGTGCGCCGCCGCGTCGCCGGCCTTCTTCGCCGCGAGGGCCTTCTGGAACTCGGGATCACCGCCCCAGTCCCAGCAGCTCCCGCAGCGACCGCTGTCGGGGTACGCGCTGATCTTGTACGCGACCATCTTGGTCGGCGTGTTGTTCTGGCTCTGCTCGAGGCGGACCTGCCAGGTGAAGTCATTGCCGGAGAAGAACGCGAGGTTGAGGCCCGCGTTGCGTCCGGCCTCGACGTTGTCCCACGCCTTGCGGGTCCAGTACTCGTCGTGGCCGCTGTCCATCCACGCCTTGCGGCCGCCGAGGACGTTGCCCTTGTCGAGGTCGAGTTGGTCTGCGTACGCGACGTCGAAGCCGTACTTCTCGAGGAACTGGATGGTCGGCACGGTCCAGTCGCGCCAGATGCCGAGACCCCAGTTCTCGCCGCGAGGACGCGCGGTGGAGACCTCGACGGCCTGCTTCGCGCCCGACGCCTTCACGTCGACGCCGGCCGAGTTGTAGCTGTACGTGCTCTTGCCGGAGATCTGCTTGCCGGCTGCGTCGAAGATCTTCGGCCAGGGGTCGTACGCCGCTTCCGTGAAGCTCGTGTCGGCGTAGAGGATCGGCGCCTTGTACCCTGCGTCGTCGCGCACGACGAAGTGCGTGTACCCCTCCTTGCCCTCTGCGGTCGTGAAGCGCACCACGTACTGGCCCGGGGTCCAGTCGTCGCCGATCTGCACTTTCACGGTGTCGACCCAGGTCGGCTCCGCGAAGCCGGTGTCCGCGTTCTCGGGCGGGAAGGCCTGCTTCACGCCGCCCGTCTCGGCGACCTCGTGCACGAGGCGCGAGCCCACGGGGCCGAGCGACGAATTCGGGTACCAGCCGATGCGGTAGATGCGCGTGCGGAACGTCGCCGACGTGGTCGAGACCCGCAGCCCGAGTGTGTCGCCGTTCTTCACCGACCACGACGCGGGGAAGCCATCGATCGTGCCGTTGATGCCGATCTCGGTCGCTTCGTACGTGACGGGATCGAGCTTCGGGAGCCAGTTGTCCTTCGTCTGGTCGACCGGCTTCTCGTTCTCGAGCTGGATCCGGTTCTTCGCGCCGGCGTCTCGCGCATACGTGAGCACGAAGCCGGACGCAGCAAGGAAAGCGAGCATGGAGCTGGCGACATGAGCGAAACGCACGGGAGACCTCCTCGAGTCACTCCCCGACTGCGGCCATCCGCGATCTCGGGCAGTACGCCCAATCGATGAAGCGTCGTGCGCACGTGTTGCTGGACGCGGCTACGGGAAGGCACGTTGCGCAAGCATTGGTGTGGACGCAGGGCACGGCACGGCAAGAAGTGTCGGTGCTTGACGACACGTAGCGTCGAGGTCCAGTGTCACGGCGCAACGCGCGCGCGCTGCCGGAGCGACCACGCGACGAGGTGCTGTCGATAGCGCTCGGCGCGCGCCGTCTCGCGTGCCGCTACATCGTTCTTCTCCATCGGATCGTGCGCCAGGTCGAAGAGCTGCGTGCGCCCGGTGTCTGCGTCGAGGATGGCCTTCCACTGGCCGTCGCGCAGGCCGAGCTGCACGATCGCTTGATCCGCGAAGAAGCGCGCGACGCGCGGGGTGGGCGCGAGGAGCGAGCCGCCCTCCCACTCCGTCGGCCTGGCCACGCCCGCGAGGTCGAGCATCGTCGGAGCGAGATCGACCAGGCTCGCGATCTGCGGCGGGCGGAGGTGGGTGGTGACGCCCGGCACCGTGATCACCAGCGGGACATGGACGTTCTCCTCGTAGACGAAGAGCGTGTGCGCGAAGTTGCCGTCGTGCTGGAAGAAGGCTTCGCCGTGATCGCCGTTCACGACGATCACGCTGCGTTCGTAGAGCCCACGCGCGCGCAGGCCTTCGAGCAGGAGGCCGGTCGCGTGATCGGCGCGGTACAGATCGTTCGCGTAGCGATCGTGGTCGTAGGTCTCGGTGAACGGACGCGGCCCCTCCCCCGCCGTCTCGTAGGGGTGGTGCCCTCCGATCGGCATGTACACGAGGAAGAACGGCGCGCCGTGCTGCGCGTCGATCCAGGTCAGCGCGCGCCGCGCCGTCGACGCGTCGTCGATCCCGAAGGAGGACACGTGCTTCGCAGGGATGCTCGCGGCGTCCTCGAGCGCGTCGAACCCGCGGCCGCGCACGATCGCCTCCATGCCGAGGTAGACGAAGCGCCCGGAGTGGAGGAGCGCGGTCGCGTACCCCGCCGCCTTGAACGCCTGGGCGATCGACGTGCACGGACGCCTCTCGGCCGCGTATTGCGAAGCGACCGTGTCGCGCGCGACCGCGAACGAACAGAGCGCGGCGTAGAGGCCCTTGATGCTCTCCGGGTAGACCGCGTAGGCGCTGTCGAAGACGAGACCTTCCTTGGCGAGCCGCGTGAGGTTCGGGGTCGCGTCGCGGGGTGCGCCGTAGGGCGCGAGATAGCGCGCGCCGGTCGACTCGAGGACGATCCAGACGACGCTCCGCCCCTTCGCCGAGCCCGCGAGGTGCGTGAGGTCGAGCGCCCGCCCCTCCGGGGTGATCGGCGCCTCCGCCACCAGCGCGTCGGTCGGACGCGCCCGCGCCGCGAACGTGCGGACGAGCGTCACCACCGCGTTGCGCGGTAGACCGAGCGCGCCGCCGTCTTCCGCGTGTCGTGCGCGCGCCCACGGTCCGAGCACGAGGACGATCGCGGCGAGCGCGCCGAGGGCGATCGCCGCGCGCGGCTTCGGGCGCAGACGCGTACCGACATAGGCGGCCGCGATCACGGCGGCGACCGCGAGCACGTTGCCGAGGGTGACGTAGACGACGATGGAATCCTTCAGCGCCGCGCCGGTCGCGCCGATCATCCCCGCGGTGAGCGGCGTGCCGAAGACGCGCGCAACGGGGACGTTGAGCGCCGTGAAGCCGACGACCACCGCGAAGACGCCCCACGCGAAGCGGTCGAGGAGCCGCACCCGCCACGCGAGGAGCTCGAGCGGCGCGAAGCATGCGAGCGCGAGCACGTCCTCGAACACGAACGCCACCGGCGCGAAGCCGATGCGCCCGCCGTCGAGCGTCTTCAGGAGGACGAGCGCGAGCTTCGCCGCGACGAACGCGCACGCGAGGCCGAGCGGTCGTCGCAGCGCGTCCATGCGTTTCACTGGGGAGAGCATGCTCGCATCCGGCGCGGAGCTTCACGCCAGAAACACGAAAGGGAGCGGTCTCTCGACCCACTCCCTCTCGATGCCCCCTGGAGAAGGGACTACTTCCGGCCTTCGACGGGCACGTAGGGGCGGAGCTCTTTGCCCGTGTAGATCTGCCGCGGACGCGCGATCTTCTGGTCTGCGTCGTCGAGCATCTCCGACCACTGGGCGAGCCAGCCGACGGTGCGCGGGATCGCGAACAGGACCGGGAACATGTCCACCGGGAAGCCCATCGCCTGGTAGATGAGGCCCGAGTAGAAGTCGACGTTGGGGTACAGCTTCCGCTTCACGAAGTACTCGTCCTGGAGCGCGATGCGCTCGAGCTCGAGGGCGATGTCGAGGAGCGGGTTCTTGCCCGTGACCTCGAAGACGTCGTCGGCCAGGCGCTTGATGACCTTCGCGCGCGGATCGTAGTTCTTGTAGACGCGGTGGCCGAAGCCCATGAGGCGCGAGCCCTTGCCCCCCTTCACCTCGTTGATGAACTCCGGCACCTTCGAGACGTTGCCGATCTCGTTGAGCATGCGGAGGACGGCTTCGTTCGCGCCGCCGTGGAGCGGGCCGTAGAGGGCCGCCGCGGCGCCCGCGATCGCGCTGTAGGGGTCGACCTGCGAGCTGCCGACGCCGCGCATCGCGCTCGTCGAGCAGTTCTGCTCGTGGTCGGCGTGGAGGATGAAGAGGACCTCGAGCGCGCGGACCAGCGTGGCGTTCGCCTTGTAGTCGCGCTCCGCCATCTTCTTCATCATCGAGAGGAAGTTGGCGCAGTACCCGAGCTCGTTGTCCGGGTAGACGAACGGCTGGCCGACACTGTGGCGGTAGCTCCAGGCGGCGATCGTCGGCATCTTCGCGATGAGCCGGACGATCTGCGCGTGGCGGTTCTGCTTGTTGTAGATGTCCTTCGCCTCTGGATAGAACGTCGACAGCGCGCCGACGGTCGCGATGAGCATCCCCATCGGGTGGGCGTCGTACCGGAAGCCGTCGATGAAGTCCTTCACGTTCTCGTGGAGGAACGTGTGGAGGGTCACATGGTTGCTGAACGACGCGAGCTCCTGCTTCGTCGGGAGCTCGCCGTTCAGGAGCAGGTACGAGACCTCGAGGTGCGTCGACTTCTCGGCGAGCTCCGCGATGTCGTAGCCGCGGTAGCGGAGGATGCCCTTGTCGCCGTCGATGTACGTGATCGCCGAGCGACACGACGCCGTGTTCATGAACGCCGGGTCGTAGGTCATCAAGCCGAAGTCGGCGTCGTCGACCTTCATCTGACGGAGATCCATCGCCTTGATGGTGCCGTCGGTGATCGGGAGCTCGAAGGTCTTGCCCGTCCGGTTGTCGGTGATCGTCAGGGTGTTCTTGGTGGTCACGTGGGGCTCCAAGCGTGTCGACTGCGACGACTCACTGCCTTCGCGCGCGATATCCGCACGATTTCTCCGCCGGATCGGTCGCCCGAGCCCGCGCGGGGCGCAAGAGGGGTCGAATGCTCGCACGACCGACGGGCCGTGCGGGAGGCCAATTGCGTCGGCCACGACCGACACAATCGCGGGTCACGGCCGCGCTCGGAATCGCCTCCGACCCGTACGCACGCGCTCAGGATTTCCTCCGAGTGCGGCGCCGCGCGGCCGAGTCCGCCGTTCGAGGACGGCCTTCCCGCGCCCCTCCCGCGCCGACCGCCTGCGACAAGAAGTACTGGCAAAAGGCCTTGTAATCGGCAAGACTATGTGCGCGTAGACCGATGTCCAGCCAAGTACTGGTCCTGACTGCAGGGATGGAGCCGCACCGCGTCGTCTCCTGGCAGAAGGCCATCAACATGCTGTTCCTCGGGAAGGTTGAAGTCCTCGAGGAATACGACGAGGTCCTCTACCGGTCCGTGACCCTCACCATCCGCATGCCCGCGGTGGTGCGGCTCGTGCGCATGTTCCGCGGCATCAAGCGCGCGGTGAAGTTCTCGCGCATCAACGTGTTCACGCGCGACCACTTCACGTGCCAGTACTGCACGTCGAAGAAGCGGATGCGCGAGCTGAACTACGACCACGTGATCCCGCGCCACATGGGCGGCAAGACGACGTGGGAGAACATCGTGACCTCCTGCTACCCGTGCAACGCGAAGAAGCGCAATCGCACGCCGGAGATGGCGGGGATGACGCTGATGACGCTCCCCGTGAAGCCACGCTCGCTGCCGATCACCGTGCACCTCAACTTCGCCGGAGACATCCCCGCGATCTGGGAGAGCTACGTGTACTGGCACGCTGCGATGCACGAAGATTCTTGTGCGTGATCGCGCGGATCTCTCACGGGCACGTTCACATGCACGGCGAGAGTGCTTCGCGCCACCCAACTGGTCTGCCCTCGTTGCAGCGACCTCCTTGGCAGCGGAGCGAGACGGGGACGCGTCATGCGATGGCGGCGCCGCCCCCGTGAACGTGCACGTGAGACGTGGGACGTGAACGGAGCGAAGCGATGCCCCGGCGGCGTTGGCGAAGCCATTCCCAATGGTCGAGGCGCACCGTGTACCGGCGCGTGCCGCGTGTCCTCCGAGGGTGCGCGCGGACGCTAGGCGATACGCACGAGGCGACGTGCGCACGATGTTCACGAAGAGGGCCTACGGTCGCGTTTTCGCCTGTAATTTCGGCACAGTGTGTGTTTGACGTAGTCGATCGGACGCACCAGACCGGGGTCCATGAATCGCGCAGTCATCCTCGCCGCCACGCTGTCCCTGTTCGCTGCCGCCTGCGGCAACGACGGAGAGATCGGTCCGACGAGCAGCGAAGAGCGACGCACGGCTCAAGCACCGCCCGGTGCACCGGGCAACGGCGAAGGCGCGACCCCCGGCGGAGCGTTCGCGCCTGCCGCCGATCCGGGAACGAGCGAGCCGGCTCAGAGTGAGCCTGCCCCGGGTGAGCCGGCTCCCGCGCCGAGCGAGCCCGCTCCGACGCCGAGCGAGCCCGCTCCGACGCCGGCCCCCGTCGTCAATCCCGCGCCGGCTCCGGCGAGCGAGCCCGTTCCGGTCGCATCGAACCAGCGGCTCGTCGCCTACTGGGCGAGCTGGACCCGCGCGCAGATGCCGCCGAAGAGCATCGCGTGGAGTCGCTTCACGCACCTCGCGCACGCGTTCGTCCTCCCCGCCGCCACCGGCGGCCTGAAGAGCGTGAGCACGTACGTCGATCCGGAGCTGATCGCCGAGGCGCACGCGCACGGCGTGAAGGTCGTCGCGTCGGTCGGCGGTTGGGGCGCGAACTTCGACGCCAACGTCGATCCGGCCATGCGCGCGAAGACCGTCGCGGCGCTCGTGTCGCTCTGCAAGAACAACGGCTACGACGGCATCGACGTCGACTGGGAGTTCCCCACGGCAACGACCGGGGCGGCCTGGGGCGCGTTCATCTCGGAGCTCCGCGCGGGACTCGACGCGATCGACCCGGTGCGCGGGCCGAAGCTCGAGCTCGGGGCGGCGATCAGCGCGGCGCGCGTGAACATGGCGGTCCTCCCGAAGGCGGCGCTCGCGAAGCTCTCGTTCGTCGGCGTGATGACCTACGACTTCGCCGGCTCCTGGAGCAAGTCGATCGGCCACCACGCGCCGCTCTTCGAGACCAAGGGCGGCGACGGCGGCAGCACCGCCGACGCCGTCTCGTACCTCGTCGACACGGTCGGGCTCCCCGCGAACAACGTCCTCTTCGGCCTGCCGTTCTACGGGTACACGTTCGCGGGCTCGTCGCTCGCGGCGACGCAGGTCGGTCCGGTCACCAACCTCGACTACAGCAAGATCGCGCCGATGCTCACGGGCCAGGGGTACACGCGCGGCTTCGATGCGACCGCGAAGGTGCCCTACCTCACCCGCCCCACGAGCCCCGGGTTCGTGAGCTACGAGGATCCGACCTCGGTCGAGGGGAAGTGCGCGTGGTCGAAGTCGAGGAAGCTCGGCGGCGCGATCATCTGGCACCTCGCCGGCGACAAGATGGCGGACGGCTCGCAGCCTCTGCTCACCGCAGCACAGGCGTGTCGCTGATCCCGGCGTCCCTCGACATCGTTTTCCTACGCGCGCAATACCCGCACGGCTCGCCCCTTGGCGGTCGCCGCGCGCTCTTCGCGCGTGCGGTCTTCGAGCGGCGCGGCATCCGTCCGACGGTCGAACAAGATCAACGTCCCCTCCTCGAGCCCGATCTTGTCGAGGTAACGCTCGAGCTGCACGAGCCCTTCCGGGAGCGGATCCTTCCGGCCGTCGCGCCAGACCTTCAGCTCGATCGCCTCGCGCTGGATCTGCTTCTTGCCCGCCGCGTCGACGTACGGCCACGTGATCAGCAGATCGATGCGTCGGCTCGCGATGCCGTACTCGCGCGTCACCGTCCCGCCGCCGTTCACCACTCGCTGGAGGAACGCCATCAGCACGAGCTGCGCCGCCGCTTCGCGATACGTCGCCGACGACGCGAGGATCTCCCCCTGCTCGACCCAGAACACCGCGAACTCGCGCAAGAGCACGCCCACGTCGAACCGACCATCCTCCCGCACGAACGTTCGCGGATCGGCGATCACGCTCTGCTGCGCCGCGTAGGCGAGCACGCGCGCGACGACCTCCGAGTAGATCGGGTTCGCGATGCGCAGCGGATCTGCCTTCACCAGGCCGAGGTCGACCACGTACGACACGTCGTCGTCGAACACCTCGTCGGCCTCGCCCATCTCCCCCGCGAGGAGCGGCTCTATCACCCGCCGCACGCGCGGCTCCGAGAGCTTGCTCACGAGCGAGTCGAGGTGCGTCGCGCGCGCAAGCACCAGCCGCTCCTTGGCATCCTCCACGTGCGCACGCACGATCGTCCCCTGCACCTTCATCTCGTCGACCAGCTCGCCCGCGAGCGCGTTGACCAGCCACGGCTGCCCGCCCGCGACCTCCGCGAATTGCGCGACGGCATCCGCGGCGAAGGCCTGGCCGGTCGTCTCAGTGTGCTGCGTGAGCAGCAGGCGCACGTCCTCCTCGCTGAAGTCCCCGATTCGCAGCGACTTCAGCTTCACGTTGAAGGGGCTCGCCGATCCGAGCCGACCCGGATCGCCGCCGCTCGCCATCTTGTAGTCGCGCACGTCGCGGAGCCCGCACAGCACCACCGACCACGGCGCGCGCTCTGGTCTGTCCGCAAATCCGGAACGGAGCTGGCGCAAGATCGAGATCAGACTCTGACCGCGCAGCGCATCGATCTCGTCGAGCAACAAGACCACCCGACGCGGCGAGCGCTCGCACCACTGGCGCACGAAATCGCCGAACGGCGTCTGGGCGTTCGGAGGAACGAACGGAGGCGGCCGAAGCTCCGGCGGGAGCTGGCCTTCGGCCTGCGCGATGAGCTGGCCGACAATCGTCTCCTGCGCCGCGACGTGGTCGTCGCCATTCGCCTCCGCCGCCTCGCAGCTCGCGTACAGCGCGATGTACACGCCCTCGCTCGTGAGCTGCTTCGCGAACGCGCGGAGGAACGTCGTCTTCCCGCTCTGGCGCGGCGCGTGGATCACGAAGTACGCGCCCCCCATGACCAGCTCCCGCGCCTCGGGCACGCGAGGGAGCGGCGGCACCATGTAGTGCCACGCCGGGTTGCAGGGACCCGACGTGTTGAAGTGCCTTCGGACCGGAGGGTACACGGGCGATCGTAGGCGAGCGCGATGCCGCTCGCTACACCCCACGTCGCGGATCCGTTACGCGTTGCTCCGCGAGATCGAGATGGCACGCCCCTTATTCGCCGATCACGAGACTGACTTCGTCATCGAACGGCCGTTCGACCTGGGTCGTGACTAGCGCGGGCGCCTTGCAGCGCGCGTCGGCTCGTCCGGATCGGTCTTCGGCTCGCTCGACTCGCCGGCCTTCTCCGCCGTGATCTCCGGCTTGTTCGGTTTGCTCACGAGCGGCGCGAGCGCGCGCTTCAGCATCGCGTTCTCCGGCGGCACCTTGAGGGCCGTCGCCAGCGCGCCGAGATCGCGCGCGGCCTTGTTCCCGAACTGTCGCGCGCGGTCGCGCATCGCGCCCTCGGCGGCCTTTGCCATCGAAGAGACGGTGGCCACCGCCTTGGTCGCAGCCTCTTCGAAGCTCGGCGGCGGGTGGGAGCCGGAAAGCGCTTCCAGCTCGTCGAGCGTCTCGCGACTCACCTCGCGGACGCCGCTCTCGACCTCGGCGACGAGGCGATCGCGCCGTTCGAGGAGCGGGCCGACGACCTCGGTCATCCACTCGCTCACCCGCATCGACGAGGCGACCTCGACCCCGCGATCGAGATCGCGCGCCATGGCGACCGCCGACGGGTAGCGATCGGCCGGATCCTTCGCCAGCGCGCGTGCGCAGATGCGATCGAGCTCCGGCGGGATGTCGGCACGGAAGTCGCTCGGCGGGCTGATCGCGCCGCGTTGCACCAACGCCATGACCTGCACCTCGCTGTCGCCTTCGAAGAGCTTGCGACCGGTGAGGAGCTCCCAGAGCACGACGCCCACGGAGTACACGTCGGAGCGACGGGACGCGTCCCCTCCGAACTGCTCCGGGGCCATGTACGCGAGCTTTCCCTTGAGGTGCCCCTCGAGGGTCGAGGAGACCCGCGCGCGCGCCTTTGCGATGCCGAAGTCGAGGAGTCGCGCGACGCCGTCAGCGCCGACCATCACGTTCTGCGGCGAGATGTCGCGGTGCACGATGCCGAGAGGCTCGCCACGCTCGTCTCGCGCTTCGTGCGCCGCCTCGAGCCCGTTGAGCGCGCCGACGATGATCGACGCGACGA
>JBKJQC010000568.1:0-10142 GCA_046593995.1 Polyangiales bacterium | reverse complement strand
CCGGTCGCAATTCTCGAAAGCGTATCGATCGATTGAACACGGAGGCACGGAGACACGGAGATCCGAGACAACAGGGAGCCTGGGAGTCGGGGAGATGGGAAGGAGTTTTCAGAGTCTGCCGATCTCGGCTTCCACCCAAAAGCCTCCCCGTCTCCCCGTCTCCCTGTTTGTTCTCGGCGAGCGGCGACGCGAAGGCGGCGGCGCGCGACGACGACGCGTCGGCGCAATCCGATCGGCGGCCGGGCGACCGAGAATCACGCTCGGTCATTTAGGGTCTAGGGTCTACTAGAGACCCTAGACCTCTTCTCAGACCGGCTTCAACACGTCCGCGCCTACGTACGAGCGCAGCACCTCGGGCACCACGAGCGAGCCGTCGGGGCGCTGGTAGTTCTCGAGGATCGCGACGAGGGTGCGTCCGACCGCGAGGCCGCTGCCATTGAGGGTGTGCGCGAGGCGCGGCTTCGACTTGTCCTTCGCGCCCTCCGCAGCGGTCGGGCGGTAGCGGATCTGCGCGCGGCGGGCCTGGAAGTCGCCGCAGTTCGAGCAGCTCGAGATCTCGCGGAAGGCATTCTGGCCGGGGAGCCAGACCTCGAGGTCGTACGTCTTGCGCGCCGCGAACCCCATGTCGCCGGCGCAGAGCGCGACGACCCGATAGTGCAGCCCGAGCTTCTGCAGCACCTTCTCGGCGTGGCCGGTCAGGTCCTCGAGCGCTTGCTCGCTCTTGTCGGCGGCCGTGATGTGCACGAGCTCCACCTTCTGGAACTGGTGGACGCGGATCATCCCGCGCGTGTCGCGGCCGTAGGAGCCCGCTTCGCTGCGGAAGCACGACGTCCACGCGGTGTAGCGTCGCGGCAGTGACGCTTCGTCGAGGATCTCGTCGTTGTGCATGTTCGTGAGCTGCACCTCGCTCGTGGGCGAGAGGTACAGATCGTAAGAGCGCTCTTGATCTTCGTTCCGCGTCTTGAACAGATCGGCCTCGAACTTGGGGAGCTGGCCGGTGCCCTTCAACGCCGTGTCCTTGATCAGCACCGGGGGCGCGATCTCGGTGTAGCCGTGCTCGGACGTGTGGAGGTCGAGCATGAACGAGGCGAGCGCGCGTTCGAGTCGCGCGCCCATGCCCTTGAGGATCACGAAGCGCGCGCCGCTGATCTTCGCGGCCGCGTCCCAGTCGAAGATGCCGAGCTTGTTGCCGACGTCGACGTGATCGCGCGGCGCGTCACCGACGTCGCGCGGCTTGTCGCCCCATGTGCGTACGACCTGGTTCGACTCCGCGTTCGCGCCGTCGGGGACGCTCGGGTCGGGGAGGTTCGGCACGTTCAGGAGCAGCTCGTTCAGCTTCGTCTCGACGCCCGCGACCTGCGCTTCGAGCTGCTTGATCTCGGCCGAGAGCGCCTTGGGGTCGGCGCGCTTCTGCGCGAACTCGGGCGTGTTCTTCGGCGCCTTCGCCATCGCGTCGTTCGCGCCCTTCTGCGCCTGGATCTTCGCGTCGCGTGCTTGGATTCCAGCGGAGCGCTGCGCGCGTAGCTCTGCGATGGGTTCGAGCGCAGCAGTGTGTTGCGGGCCGCGGCGACCGAGCGCAGCGCGGACGTCGTCGAGGTTCTCTACGACGAATCGAGGGTCGAGCATGGTTCTGCCGTTCGCTACCACCAGACTTTGCGAGCGACCACCCGTGACCGCAGTGGTGATGACCAAGAGCAGCAGCCGCTCTTCGCCCCCCACTGAGCGGCGCGTACACGGATCTCGCGAGGCCCCGGAAACGAAGCTACGATTCAACCTCCTTCATGCGTCCCGGAGAGCTCCTCGAGCAGCGATATCGCCTCGTACGCGTGCTCGGTCGTGGGCGCTCCGGGAGCGTGTGGTGCGCGCGCAACGAGCTGATCGATCGCGCGGTCGCCGTGAAGGTCCTCCATCGATCGCTCGCGAGCGATCCGGAGCGGCTGCAGCGGTTCTTCCAGGAGGCACGCGCGTGTGGCCGCGTGCGGCATCCCTCCGTCGTCGAGGTCCTCGACCTCGGTCAGGGCGACGACGGGATCCTCTTCCTCGTCATGGAGCTCCTCGAGGGCGAGACCATGGCGTCGCTCCTCGGCCGCAAGGGCCGCGTCAGCGTCGACGAGGCGCTCGCGCTGATCATTCCTCTCGCGCACGGCCTCGCTGCGGCGCACGCGCACGGGATCCTCCACCGCGATCTCAAGCCCGCGAACATCTACCTGCACAAGACGCCGACCGGCGGACTGCAGCCGAAGATCCTCGACTTCGGCATCAGCAAGATCATCGGCAACGACGTCACCGCGACGGGCGTGGTGCTCGGGACACCGAGCTACATGTCGCCCGAGCAAGCGCGCGGCGTGCCGGATCTCGACGCGCGCACCGACGTCTGGTCGCTCGGCGTGATCCTCTACGAGTGCCTGACGGGTCGCCTGCCCTTCATCGCGAAGGAGTATCGCGGCCTCGTCGACGAGATCATCGAGAAGCCGCACACGCCGGTGTCGCAGCTCGTCCCCGAGATCCCGATCGAGGTCTCGCAGATCGTCGACGAGGCGCTCGAGAAGTCCCGCGATCGACGGCTCTCGTCGGCGAGCGCGATGGCGCAGAAGCTCACGGGAGTCCTCAGGCTCCGCGGCCGCATGGACGTGCTGCGCGATCCCGAGGAGGAGTTCTCCGACGGCGCACCGACGCTCGCCAAGGATCGCGACCTCAAGCGCGACGTGAAGACGGGCGAGGTGAAGTCCGCGCCGGCTTCCGAGCCGCGCGCGCCTGCGCCGGAGAAGCGCCCTGCGCCCCAACCTTCGGCGTCGATCACGACGCAAGGCACCGGTCCGGTGGTCCCGGGTGCGAAGGTCGCGCCCTCCGCGCTCACCGCCGCGATCGCCGCGCAGACCGCGGGCGCGAAGCGAGTCAGCATCGCCGCGCCGCGCCCGGCTGCAGGGTCGCCGGCCCGTCCTTCCACGTCGCGCATGAAAGCGCTGAGCGAGCCCAGCCCGACGGCGAAGATCACGCACACGCCCGAAGAGACGGCTCCCGATGCGCTCCCCGCTGCGACGCTCGGAGGGCTCGGAGGCGTCGGAGGTCAGAAGCCCGAGCCGGCGTCGGCGCGCGCGTCGACCACGCAGTCGTGGGAAGTGACCGCCGCGCAGGCTGCCTCGGGTCGCGCAGAGGTGCTCCTCGGATCGGCTGCGCCGGTGATCGAGGTCTCCGCGGACTGGGACACCACGGTCGCCGACGTCGCGGCGTCCGAGCTCGAGAAGGGGCCGCTCCCGAAGCTCGCCCCTGCCCCTCCGCCGGCGTTCAGCGAACCCCCGCCGGCGCGCGGTTCGGTCGACACGACGCAGAAGACGGCGAAGTCGTTCGCCGGCAGCCCGATCGTGCAGCACGAGTCGGTTCCGCCGGCGGACGCGCCGCGCAAGAACCTGAGCTCGATCCCCGGCTTCACGACCGCAGCGAAGCCCGCGCTGAAGCAGACGACGCCGGCGACGCTCTCGACGGGCACGGCGCCTCCGCGCGCGTCGACCCCGCCGCCTCGTCCCGTCGCGTCGACCGCACCGCCGCGCATCGGCGCGCTCGACGCGGACCACGACGCGGTCGTGAAGAAGTCGCCGCCGCGCCCCCCGCCGAAGTCGATGCCGCCGCCGGGCAACGCCTTCTCCGGGAACACGATGCGCCCTCCGAAGGATGGGTTCGCAGCGCCGCCGACGGTCGGTGTCGCGCCGAGCCCGATCCAGCCGACCGACTTCATGATCGCGCCCGAGCTCTACGCGCTCGGAGAGGAGAAGATCTCCGAGCCGAACGTCGGGCACGACGGCAACGGGAACGGCAACCAGCCGGTCGTCCTCTCGGCCGAGCCGGACGCGAACCTCGAGACGGACAAGCACCGCCGCATCGGCCCGTCGCTCGTCCCGATGATGGTCGCGGCCGTCGCGGTCCTCTTCTTCTTCGGCGCCGTCATCGGCACCGTCGCCGCGAGCCGTCGTGGCAACGCGCACCACGCGCGCAAGTTCGCGAGCGCGAGCGGCCTCCTCGTCGCGTGGCACGACCAGTACGTCCGCACCGAGACTGCCGAAGCCAAGGCGTTCGCCGCAACGAAAGAAAAGGAAGCTGCGGCCGCTGCGCCGGAGCCGGACCCGGCCGCGCCGAGCAGCGCGAAGGGAGCCGCCGCGCCGACCGCGGCCCCGAAGCCGGTGGCGACCGCGAAGCCCGTGGCGCCCGTGGCGCCGGTGGCGACCGCGAAGCCGCCGACGAAGACCACGACCCCGACGAAGACGACCGCCACCGCCAAGCCGACGTCGACCGCGAAATCGACGAGCGAGCCTCCGAAGAAGAAGCCTAGCGGCGAGTGGTGGCAGAAGAAGTTCTGATCACTCGCCCTCGGAATCCGCGCGCGCGCGCGACTGCAGCACCGAGCGCGAGGAGCGCGAGCCAGGGGAAGCGAGCGTCGCTTCGGATCGTCGAACAGCCTCCGCCCTCGTCGCCGATGGGGAGCGACGCAGCTCCGCAGGTCCTGGTCGACGGATCGCAGAGCGCGCCCGAGACGCAGTCCGCGCTCGAAGCGCACTCCGCGAGGCACGCGCCTTCCCGACAGACGAAGGGCGTGCACGGCGCGGACGTCCCGTCGACGGAGACGACAGACAAGGCATCGTCGGAGCACGCGGCCGCGGCCGGCACGCACTTCGACGACTTGCAGACGTAGGCGGTCTCACAGTCCGCCGCGGCCGAGCAGGTCGTGCGGCATGCCTTCGTCGCGGTGTCGCACGCATAGCCGTCACACGACGACGTGACGAGCGCGGGGCACGTGCCGGTGCTGTTGCACGACGCGGCCGCGGTGGCGACCCCCTTGTCGCAGCTCGGCGCGCGACACGCGATGTCCGTGCCGGCGAGCGCCGCGCACTTGGTGGTGTCCTTCCCGTCGCACGACGAGCCCTTGCACGGATCGGCCTCGTCCTTCGGACAGAGGGCGCGTCCGGCGTGCGGTCCGCCGGTGACCGGCGCGCAGAGACCGAGCTGCCCCGGCACGTCGCACGCCTGACACTGACCGGCGCAACGCGACTCGCAGCACACGCCGTCGGCGCAGACCCCGGCGCCACACTCCGCGTCGTTCGCGCAGGTGGTGCCGTTCGCCTTGGCGCAGGTGCCCCGTCGGCTCGGGCTCGCGCACGTCGCGCCGGTCGCGCAGCTCGCGGCTCCGCAGCAGACGCCGTCCACGCAGTGACCGGTGGCGCACGCGTCATCGGTCGAGCACGTCTTGCCGAGACCCGCGACCGGCGTGCATGCGCCGGTGCTGCAGTGGAACCCTGCCGCGCAGTCCGAGGTGGCGGTGCACGACGTCTTGCACGTGGTCGCGCCGCAGCCATACGCGCCGCAGGACTTCGCGACGTCGGCGCAGAGGCCGAGACCGTTGCACACCGCGGTGTGCGTCTCGATCGCGGAGGCGCACGCGGCAGAGCCGCACGCGGTCGTCGCGGCCGGATAGTGGCAGCCGACGATGTCCGCGCCGTCGCAGCGGATGCCGCACGTCGTCCCGGCACCGAAGCCTTCGCACGCGGCACGCGCGCCGTGGGGCGGTCCGGCGACGGGCGAGCACGTGCCGACCAGCGTCGGGACGTCGCACGCCGCGCACTGCGCGCCGCACGCGGAGTTGCAGCACACGCCGTCCGCGCAGAAGCCGCTCGTGCATCCGCGTGGTGTGGTGCAGGCGGCCGCGAGCGCGCCCTTCGCCGAGCACTTGTTCGTCGCGTCGCACCACTGGCCGGTCGAGCAGTCGGCATCGACCGCGCAGGACGACGCGCAGGATCCCGCGTTGCACGAGAGGTACGGCGCGCACGAGCGCGTCCCGACCGGCGGCCCCGTCACAGCCGAGCAGGTGCCGATGCTGCCGCTCACGTTGCACGCCTGACAGGGGGCCGTGCAGATCGAGTTGCAGCACACGCCGTCGACGCACAGCTTCGACACGCACTCGGCCGCCCTGACGCAAGCTCCGCCGTTCGCCTGTCGCTGCCACACGAGCGTCGTCCCGTACACACGCACGGAGTCGGCGCCGCCCGCGATGATCAGACGGTTCCCGCCGGCGGCTGCGATGCGGGACTGGGTGAGGTTGCTCGGCCACGGTCCGGCGTCGACCCAGGCGCCGGCGTCGAACAACATCGTGAAGAACCTCGGGCCGGCGGAGTCGTCGAAGGCCCTCACGAAGAGGGTACCGTCGGTGAGCTGCACGAAGCTGTCCTGTGCGTTTCCGATCTGGGTCGGACCGTCGGTCCAGGACTTCGACACGATGTCGAAGATCTTCATCGGCAAGTACGGCCCCGAGAACCCGGAACTGACGAAGGCCGCGATGCGGGTGTCGTCGAGGCGCGTGACGACGCTGTTCGCGGGGGCCGAGCCGATGGTCGTCCACAGCTTGCTCGTCGGGCTCCACAGCTCGATTTCGACGGGTACGGGAATGCCGAAATAAGGCACGCCGGAGAGGAGAATGACCTCTCCGTTCGTGCGCAGGTGAGCAGCGCCGCCGGTGCGTGGCGCCGCGACGTCGCCCACCCGCGTCCACGTGCCGTTCGCGAGGTCTCCGACCCAGGTCTCGAGCGACGGCTGGCTGGCGTTCTGACCGGCGGCGACGAGCACCTTCGTCGCAGACAGCGCGACCGCGGCGGTGTTGCCGGCGGACGACGGCGGCTGAGTCATCGTCGACCACACGTTGGTCTTCGCGTCGTAGATCTGTCCGCCCCCGATCGAGATCGCCCGCGCATCGGGGAGAGGGATGGCGTCGGCTCCCATCCCCGTCGGCGGATCCGAGGTCGCCGTCCACGTGTTCGTCGTCGGATCGTAGACCTCCGGCTTGTCGATGAAGGTGCCGTTCCCGATGCGACCGCCGCTCGCCAATACCTTGCCGTTCGAGAGCGTGATCATCCAGTGTTGATGCCGCGGCGTGTTCATGGGGGCCCCGGTGGTCCACGCCGGATCGATGGCAATCGGCAGCTTCAGGCCGCGCACGTCGAGGTGCGTGACGAGGATGCGATCGTCCCCTTCACGCGCGAGCTCCACGTCGACCGCTCGCTCCACACCCGCCGCGCCGACGGCGAACGGCGGCTCCGCGGCGAACCGCACCCGCCCCGCGCCGTCGACCGCTTCGACGATGGAGCCCCGACGACGGAGCTCGAGCTTCGTGCGCAATCGGTAGCGCGCGGTGGCCGGTGCGCGCTCGCTGCGGAGGAGGCGCACGTCCTCGAAGCGCGCGGGCGAGGCGACGTGCACCACGTCACCGCCCGCGAAGGCGCTCGTGAACACCTGAGCCCCGTCGATCATCCTGCCCTCGATCGGCGCGAGATCGAGCGGCTCGAT
Source organism: Polyangiales bacterium (assembly GCA_046593995.1). Lineage (GTDB taxonomy): Bacteria > Myxococcota_A > Polyangia > Polyangiales > JADJMO01 > JALHOE01. The sequence continues at coordinate 2,816 of JBKJQC010000568.1, read as the reverse complement.
CGTGAGGGTCGCGTCGCCGTCGCGGAGCACGGTCGCGGCGTCTGCCCTGTCCGGGAGCGTGACCGAGAGCGGTCCGCTCGTCTCTGTGGGGCGGCGCGCGAGGCCGTGCGCGCGGACGATCGAGAGGGTGCTCTCGGCGTCGCTCCTGACATTGGCGGGCTTCTCCGGAGCGCGCTCGGAGCAGCCGCCGAGGGACGCCGCGAGCGCGAGCGCCACGTGGCGACGACGGGCGATCATGGCCACGGCCGCGAGGGCGAAGAGGAGGAGGCCGCTCGAGCTCGATCGACGCGACGCGGTGCAGCCCGACGACTCCGGCTCGGCTGCGGGCAGGTCGACGCAGGTCTTCGACGACGCGTCGCACACGCGGCCGGCGATGCACTCGTTCGAGCTCGAGCACACCGTGACGCACGCGCCGCCGCGACAGATGTACGGTGAGCACGAGGTCGTCGTGCCGTCGACCGCGAGGACCGAGAGGAGATCCTTGCTGCAGCTCGCCGATTTCGGCGCGCACTTGTCGTCCTTGCAGTCGAAGCCATCGAGGCAATCCTTCGCGTCGCGGCACGAGCTACGGCAGCTGTTGCTCGCGACGTCGCACTGGAACCCGCCGCACGACGCCGACGTCGCCGCGGGACAGGCGCCCTTCCCGTCGCACGTGGCCGCGGGCACGACCGCCCCCGCCGCGCACGAAGCGGGCCGGCATCTCACGTCCGCCCCTGCGCGCGCGGCGCACGTCTTGGTGGCGACGCCATCACACGTCTCGTCGGCGCAGGGCGCGGCCGGGTCCGACTTGCAGGCTGGGCGCGCGCCGTGCGGCGGCCCTTTCACGGGGAAGCACGTTCCGAAGTGTCCGGGCGCGTCGCACGCCTCGCAGACGCCGTCGCACGCCGTGTCGCAGCAGACACCGTCCACGCAGTGATTGGTGCCGCACTCCGCGGAGGCGACGCACGCGCTCCCTGCGTTCTTCATGCACGTGCCGGCCTTGCCCGGCGCCGCGCATCCGCTGCCGGGCCCGCAGGTCGCGCCGCAGCACACCCCGTCGACGCAGAACCCCGTCGCGCAGCTGCTCGCCGCGTCGCACGGTTTGCCGAGCCCTTCGACGGCGACGCAGGCGCCGGCGGCGCACCAGTGTCCCGCGGCGCAGTCGCTCGAGGTCGCGCAGATCGATTTGCACGCGGTCGTCCCGCATCCGTACGCGCCACACCCGGTCGGGACATCCTGGCAGCGGCCCGCGCCGTCGCACGTCGACACGTGCGTCTCGGTCGAGGCGGCGCACCCGTAGGCACCGCAGGGACTGGTCGTCGACGGGTAGCTGCACGCCGTCTTGTTCGTGCCGTCGCAGCGACGCGCGCAGTCCGTGCCGGCGCCGACGCCGACGCAGGATGCGCGAGAGCCGTGCGGCGCGCCCTTTGTGGCGGTGCACGTGCCCACGAAGCCGGCGACGTCGCACGCGGCACACTGCTCGGTGCACGCGCTGTTGCAGCAGACGCCGTCCACGCACACGCTCGAGGTGCATTGCGCGCCGTCGGTGCACGCCTCGCCGTCGGGCTTTCTCGGCACGCAGGTCGGCGATGAGCACCAACTCGCGGCGTCGCATTGTGCGTTCGTCGAGCACGACGTGCCGCAGGTGCCGCTCACGCAGAGGAACCTCGAGCACCCTGCGCGCGTCGCCGGCGGCGTGCCGTTCACGTTGGTGCACGTACCGGTCGTGCAGGCGACGCAGGCCCCCGTGCACGTCGTGTCACAGCAGATGCCCTGGACGCAGTTCCCGGCCTTGCACGCGGCCCCACCGAGACAGGGCTCACCGTTCGATCCGAGATCGAAGATCTCGACCGTCGAGAGCACTTCGTGAAGGATGTTGTGCTGCCCGCCGGCGACGAGGACGCGTCCCAGCGAGATCGGCGCGGTGGCCGCATACGATCGATCGGTCCCGATCGGGACCGTGGTCCACGTCTTGGCCGCGACGTCGAGCACCTTGGGCACGAACTGCGAGGGGAGGCGATCCGCGAGGATGCGGTTCCCGGGCAGCGCGGCGAACATCCCGCCGTAGCCGGAGGAGCCTTCGTTCAGCTCCGTCCAGGTGAGCGTCGTCGAATCGAGGATCTCTGTCGTCGTCGCTTCGCCGAGCCCGCCGTACCCTCCCATCGTGACCCACGTACCGGCGGAGGACTGCACGACCGCTGCGCGGTAGCGGGCGCTGTTCAGGGACGGCCCGACGCTCCAGGTGTTGGCCGTGACGTCATAGACGTCTGCCGTCGAGAGGAACTCGGCGCTGCCGAGCAGGCTGCCGCCGGCGACGAGCACACGATTGTTGGCGAGCGGGATCGCGATCGGGAAATCGCGTCGCCGCGCCGGCATCGCGACTTTCGCGATCGCATTGGTCGTGGGGTTCCAGACGTCGTTGTCACTGATGAACACGCGACCGTCCGCGAGGAGCGCGGGGGCGCCCCATCCGTACGCGGCCGACAGTGCCCAACTGTTGGCGGTGACGTCGTAGACCGCGCTCTGGGGCCCGAGCACCAACACCTTGTTGCCGCTTCGGATCGTCTTCGCGCGACCCGTGAACCCAGCGGGCAGCGCGGCGGTCAGCGTCCAGGTGTTGTTGGTGACGGAGTAGATCTCCGCCGACAGCAGCGTCGCGCCGTTCACGCCGCGTCCGCCGATCACCAACACGTCACCGTTCGCGAGCACGACGTGCGAGTGCTCGTGGCGCGCGGCCTTCATCGAGGCCACGGGCGCCCAGTACGGGTCGACGACGATCGGGTAGGCGAGATCCCTCGGCACCTCGACGACGAAGCGAGCGCCATGTGACGCGGGCT
>JBKJQC010000305.1:0-4622 GCA_046593995.1 Polyangiales bacterium | reverse complement strand
GCTGCACCTCTGGCGTCGAACGACACCCTGGTCGGTGCGACGCGGCCGGCGGCTGCGACGACACGCCGAAGCCGTGCGGCGCATACGGGTGCGGGACGACCAGCTGCCTCGCAGCGTGTTCCAGCAGCGACCAATGTGGCGCGAGCTTCTTCTGCAAGGCCTCCGCCTGCGTGCCGGCGGAGGGGACCGGCACCGCGTGCGCGACCCAGCGCGCGTGCGCCGTGGGGCTCTTCTGCACCGATGGTGTGTGCTGCGACAAGAGCGATTGTGGCGCGGGCTCCTCGTGCGGGACGCCGGAGAAGAAGGGGACCTGCAGCAAGACACGCGGGAGCACCTGCTCCGTGGCGACGGACTGCGCGAGTGGGTTCTGCGTCGACGGCGTGTGCTGTGAGTCTGCGTGCGCGGGCCAGTGCGAGTCGTGCGGCGAGGCGCTCCAGCTCGGACGATGCGCGCCGGTGGCCGGCGCACCGCGCGGGAGTCGAGCCGCGTGCGACGTCGGGAGCGACGCATGCGGAGCGCGCGCGTGCGACGGCACGAAGGACACTCGGTCCTGCACCGGGTACACCGCGGATACGACGGTCGTGTGCGGCGCAAAGGCGTGCGGCGAGAAGGGCTTCCTGCCGGAAGCGCGCTGCACGGGCACGGGGAAGTGCGCGGTGCCGCTCACGGTGTCCTGCGGGACGTTCGCGTGCCGCGGCGACGGGTGCCTCGAAGCATGTGCCGCAGACGGCGACTGCGCGCCGGGGTTCCGCTGCGAGTCCGGCCAGTGCGTGCAGGGCGCGACGTGCACCGCGGACAAGACGTCCTCGATTCCGAAGAACGGCGGTGCGCCGCAGGCATGCGCGCCCTACTACTGTGGTGGCGATGGTCTGTGCCGCAGGACGTGTGCGACCTCCCTCGATTGTCAGGGGGGCGCGTCGTGCGATCCGACGACGCTCGCGTGTCGCGCGAGCGAGACCGCGCCGCCGGACGACGCCGGATGCGCCTTCGGACGACGACACTTCGGAGGGACCGGCGCTGCCATCGCAGGCCTAGCGCTCGCGGCCGCGCTCGGCCGGAGGAGGCGCCGCTCGATGCGCGGCGTGTCTGCGCCGGATACGATGCGCAGATGACGCTCGCTCTACGCATGGCGGCGGTGGTCGCCGCAGCGACACTCTCGTGCACCTCTTCCCCTTCGTCGAACGTGGTCGCGGACTGCAAGGCGGCGTGCGCGCGGATGGCTGCGCCGAAGTGCCCCGCGACGAAGCCGAACTGCGAGGAGGGTTGCGCGAACCTGCCGGCGCACTGCGCTGCTGAGGTGAACGCGTACGTCTCCTGCGCCAGCACGGCCACGTTCACGTGCAACGCACAGGGAAGCCCGGAGGCGGCGGCCTGCGCTGCGTCCGCCGGCGAGGTCGGACGCTGTCTGCTCACGGGTGGAGTCGACGCAGGCGTCAGCCCTCGATGCCTCGCGATCTGCCGTTCGATCGACGCGCAGAAGTGCCCCGGGGATGCGAACGTCGACTGCGGTCTCGGCTGCCAGGCGAACGTTGACTTCTACGCGAGCTGGGGGTGTGCCGCCGAAAACACCGCGTTGCAGGACTGCCAAGAACGGGCGACCACGTGGAAATGTGCGACCGACGGCGCCGTCGCCGTCGGGTGCGAGAGCGCGCAGGCTGCGTTGAGCACGTGTTTCACGACGCCGAAGGACGCTGGGGCCGACGCGAGCGACGGTTGATCGCCGTGGACTACAACTCGAGGTCGTCGTCGGCCGACGGTGGCTTCGCGTACCCGTCGCCGATCCGCACGTCGCTGCCGAGCAGCGCGACGATGGCGTAGTTCGCGAGCTCGATGTCGGCGCGGGTTCCCTCGAACATGCCGTCTTCCCAGCGCTCGACTTCGGACACGAGATCGTCCGGGAGCGCGCCAGTGCGGAGCTCGCGGCGGAGCTCGCTCATCGTGCGGGCGGCGCTCACGCGGAGGCGTCGACGCGCGACCTCGTCCTTGGTCGACACCTCGAACGCGATCGCAGCGTGCTGGAACGCGTTCAGGGCTTCGAGCGTCTCTCCGCGGAGCGACTTGCTCGAGTCGGACTTCTCGAACGGACGCAGCGCCTTTGCGCGGCGACCGTCCTCGAAGGACGGCGCCTCGCCCTTCTCGAGAGGGGCAGCTGAGCGGCGCGGTGCGGTGGCCATGGGACGAACGAGTCTAGGACCGTTGCAGAGATCGGACCACTAAACGCGCGTTCCTGCGGGAATCACTCGTCGTGGAGCGCGTGCCTGAGGAACACGAGCAACACGCGGCGCTCCTCGGCCGTGAGCGCCAGCGGGCGGACATCGGGATCCTGATTCGGCACCTCGAAGCCGAGCGCGCGCCCCCCGCCGCGATCGTAGAAGTCGATCACCTCCTCGAGCGTCGCGAACGCACCGTTGTGGAAGTACGGCGCGGTCTCCGAGACGTTGCGCAGCGTCGGCGTCCGAAACGAGTGCTCGTCCGACGTCTTCGCGGTGACGAGCGCACGCCCGCGATCGGGATCGAGGCTCGATTTGCCTGGCGCGGTCGGCACGCCGAGCGCGGCGTAGATGGGCGCGGTGAAGTCGGGCGGCCGCGAGCCACCGAAGTACGGCGGGACATGACAACGCGCGCACCGCCCCTTCCCAGCGAACACCTCGAGCCCGCGCCGATCGTCGACGCCGAGCGCCGTCGCGTCGCCGCGCGCGAACCGATCGATCGGCGCGCGGGCCGGGAGGAGCGTGGCCTCGAACGCAGCGAGCGCGTGTCCGACATTCCGCTCGGTCACGCCGTCGGGGAACGCCTTCGCGAAAGACTGGGCGTAGCGCGTCCGCACGATCGACAACAGCTCCTCGGTCCCGAGGCCCATCTCGGCGCGCGCGTGGATGACGTTCAGCGCCTGCGCGTCGGCAGTGCGGAGGCGGCCGTCCCAGTGGAGGCTCGCAGCGAGCGCGACGTACGAGAGCGAAGGCGTGTTGCGCGTGAGCGGTGCGCCGAGCGTCGTGGGAACGCGGCGACCGTCGCTCCACGATTTTTTCGGGTCGTGGCAGCCGGTGCATGCGCGCGCGCCGCCGCGGGAGAGCCGCGGATCCGCGAACAGCGCGCCCCCCAAGGCGGCCTTGTCCGGGTCCGCAACGACGTGGGGCCGAGGGAGCGAGAGCGCAGAGATCGGCTGCGGCGACAGCGTCGGATAGAGCAGAGGCAAGTCATGGCCGACCTTCTTCCCGAGCGATCGCAGCGCCACACCGAGTCGGCCGGTCGCGAGCGCGAGGTCTCCGCGGTCATGAGAGACGGCGATCAGCTCGCGGACGCGTTGCGCCGGCTCCGCGACCTCGTTCTTCACCTGGTGATCGTCGGCGACGGCCTGCGCGAGCTCGCGGATCGTGCGCGCGGTGCCGTCGAGATCGGCCGCGCGCGCATCCTCTTCCTCAGGCGTCCCCGGCGTCGAGGCGAGCGCTTCGGCACCGAGCTCGAAGGCCGCGTCCGAGAGCCCACGCAGGATCGCGCGCTCCGACGGCACGCGACCAGCGAGGTCGGCAGAGATCAACGTGAGCGCGCCCTCGAGCTGGACCCGATGCGTCGCCGCCGCCGTGCAGTCCTTGGCGGCGAGCGCACGATCGAGCGCGCCGAGCTCTCCGCCCCCCTCGGAGATCGCGACGCGCGGTCCGACCATCAGGTCCGCCGCCATCGAAACTTCGTAGCGACTCAGCGGCAGGACGCGCGCGAGGGCGCGACGGAGCTCGACGTACGTCGCACGGTCGCAAGGGCTCTTCTGCGCGAGCGAAAGCGCATCGGCGACCGCAGCGCGACTCACGCGCTGCACGGCCGAGAGCGGTGGCCCGGCGTCACGCGGCCCCGGCGGTTTCTCGACCTGTCTGCTGCAGGAGAGCGCCAGCGAGACCGCGAGGATTACTCTGCCCAGATCGCTTTGCACGCGGCGAGCGACTTCTCGTCCACGACCGGATCGGGCGGAAGCGCCGGTGATGCGTTCGGGGGCGTGGCAAACTCGAAGACGTCGTAGGGCACGGCCGCATTGGCGTCCCGCTTGCTCATCGCGGGGAGCGTGAAGCGGGCCTCCACGAAGCGCGTGATCGAGGTGTGGTCGTAGGTCTCGTGCGAGACGAATTTCTTCTTCGCGAAGGGGGACACCACGAGGAACGGCACGCGGATGCCGTAGCGGTCGAAGCCTCCCTCGGCTGCGGTCGCCCCCGCCGCGGGCAAATCGTCGGGAGGACACGCCTTGGGCGGCGGCACGTGATCATAGAGACCGCCGTGCTCGTCGTAGGTGATGAACGTCGCCGAGCGTGACCACTGCGGGCTCTCGATCATGGCGCGCGAGACCTTGGCGAGCCACTTCTGGCCGACCTGCATGATCGCCGGCGGGTGCTCGTCGCTCCTGTCGTAGCTCTCGTCCGCGATGTGCGGATCGAGGAAGACGACCTGCGGCAACGTGCCGGCCTTGGCGTCGTCGAAGAAGATCGGTCCGTCGATGACGTGCTCGCGGTACTTGATGATGCGGTCGGTGAACATGCCCGCGCCAGGCGTGCTGTCGCGGTAGATCTTCCACGTCACGCCGCGCTTCTCGAGCATGTCGAAGATCGTGGTGTCGACCCTCTCCGGGAACTTGTTCG
>JBKJQC010000265.1:0-4306 GCA_046593995.1 Polyangiales bacterium | reverse complement strand
GAGCGCGAGCGCGGTCGTCTCGTGTCCCGCGAGGAACAGCGTGATCGCCTCGTCGCGGAGCTGCTTGTCGCTCATCCGCGCGCCGTCGTCGTCCTGCGCGGCGAGGAGCACACCGAGGAGATCGTCGCGCTGCTCGCCCGCGCGGCGAACGGCGATGATCTGGTAGATGAGCCGATCGATGCGCTGCACGGCGCGGTTCATGCGCAGGTTCCGCGGCGTCGGGACCCAGGGCGGGAGCTTCGTCACCGCCTCCGGGCTGTTCGCGTAGAACTCGTTGATCGTCTCCATCGCCTCGCGCACCTCTCCGACGTCGTGCGCCGAGACGCTGGTCCCGAAGAGCACGTCGGAGACGACCTCCATCGTCAGGCGCGACATCTCCTGGTGGAGGTTGATCTCTTGTGCGTCGCGCCAGCAGGCGAGGCCCGCGTCGGTCACGCGCGCCATCGCGCCGCCGTAGCTCTGGATGCGCTTCGGCGCGAAGGCCTGCGACATGAGCTTCCGCTGCCGCTTCCACAGATCGCCTTCGCTCGTCAGGAGGCCGAGACCGAGCGTGCGTTGCAGGACGTCGACATAGTCGTCGCGGCCCATCGAGCGCGCGTTCTTCACGAGCATCGTCTCGATGTCGTCGGGGTGGCTCACGAGGAACCACGGCTTCCCCAACATCGAGATCTCGACGATGTCGCCGCGATCGGCGAGCGAGCGGAGGAAGCCGAGCTGATCGGTCGCCATGTGGGCGAGGTTGCGTAGGCCGTAGAGTCCGTCGCCGCTGACTTGGTGGGTGCTCATCGTGCTCATCTAGCGATCTCCGGTGCACCGACGCGGCGGAAGAGATCGACCATCACCTTGGCGGTCGACTCCACCGTGTCCGTCGTGATCTCTTTCCAGTGCGAAGCGAGCCAGCGATCGCCGGCGTCCATCATCGAGAGGCCGACCTGCACGAGCAGCTCGGCCGAGATGTCGGAGCGGATCGCGCCCACCGCGCGCCCGTGTCGTACGAGCTCGCTCGTCCACTCGCCCATGCGCTGGTGCAGCTCGAGGAGCGCGGGATGCCCTTCGAGCCGCTCGCGCGCGCGCGTCACGGCGAGGCAGACGGCGGCGTTCCTCGGATCTGCGAGCATGAACCGGAGCGAGCGCACGTACGTCGCTTCGCACGCGTTCCAGAACGAGGTCGCGTCGTCCGCCTCGAAGGGCGCGCCGACTCGAGTGAGCCACTCCGAGAGCGCCGTCGCGAGGACGGTCCGGAACAGATCGTCCTTGTCCGCGAAGTAGTAGTACATCGCGCCCTTGCTGATCCCGGCGCGCTCGATGATCCGGTTGTACGAGGCACCGTCGAACCCGCGCTCGCCGAGCTCCTCTGCCGCGGCGGCGAGGATCGCGGAGCGGCGTGGCTCGTCGAGGTTCTGGAAGCGGGGGAGGGGCATGGCGCGGCGTGGACCTGGTGGTCGGACCATGCGGTTCGACCGGTCGGTCCAAACAGGATTGCAGGCAGTTCGTCCTGGCGTCAAGCCGAGTCGCCCGGCGCCTCCGTCGACGAGACGGTTCGCGACCCGAGCGCCACGGCGCGCATCGGACCGGGCCCACGAATGCCCTCCGTACCGAGCTCCCTACCGATGATCGATCCCCCCGCACGCATCCTCACCGCCGGCCGCAACGTCTGGCAGGAACGTTCGGTACGGAGCGTCGGCCTCCTCGTCGACGGGGACGACTACTACCGCGCGTTCTACCAAGCCGCGCTGCGGGCGCGTCGGTACATCGTGCTCGCCGGCTGGCAGTTCGACAGCGAGGCGTGTCTCCTCCGCGGTCCCGACGCCGAGAAGGCGGAGCTGCCGGTGACCATGAAGGCGTTCCTCGACGCGCTCTGCGACCGGACGCCCGAGCTCCACATCCGCATCCTCGCGTGGGACTTCCACACCGTCTTCGCGCTCGAGCGCGAATGGATGCAGCAGCTCGTCTTCAACTGGAGCACGAACGAACGCTTCGAGTTCCGCTTCGACAACACGCACGTCGACAGCGGGTGCCACCATCAGAAGTTCGTCGTCATCGACGGCCACACCTCGTTCCTCGGCGGGCTCGATCTCTGCGACCACCGCTGGGACACTCGCAGTCATCGCGACCCCGACGCGCTGCGAACGAGCCGCGGCAAGCCGCACAAGCCGTTCCACGACGTCCAGTCGCGCATCGTCGGGTCGGAGATCGCCGCGGATCTCGTCGCGCTCTTCGATTGCCGATGGGAGGGTGCCGGTGGCGGGAAGATCGACTTCCCGCCGCCGCTCGTCGCGGAGAACGTCCCCGCTCCCGAGGGTCTGATCGAGCTCGCGACGGAGACCCTCGCCCTCAGTCGGACCGATCCGCACTCAGCGCCGACCAAGGGGCCCGCCTGTCGCGAGCTGTGCGATCTCCACCTCGACGCGATCCGCGCGGCCAGACACCTGATCTACGCAGAGACGCAGTACTTCAGCGCGCAGGAGATCGGCGCAGCGCTCGCCGCCCGACTCGCTTCGAAGGACGAGCCGCCGCTCGAGGTCGTCCTCGTGCTTAACATGGAGGCGGAGACGCTGAAGGAGGAGATCGCCGTCGGCCTCGCGCAGGCGAAGGTGCTGAGGGATCTCCGCAAGGCGGTGGAGCGGACGCAGAACCGGCTCGGGATCTACTACACGGTCCCCGCCGTCGAAGGCTCCGAGGAGCCGGAGCGCGCGACGTACATCCACTCGAAGCTGATGATCGTCGACGATCGCTTCATTACGATCGGCTCTGCGAACCTCACCAATCGCAGCGCATCGGTCGACACCGAGCTGAACGCCTCGGTGGAGGCAGACTCCGCCGAGAGCACGCTCGGCCGCTCGATCGCGCGGGCGAGGCTCGGGCTCCTCGCCGAGCACCTCGGGGTCGACGAGCTCCCTGCGACGCTCGATCCAAAGAGCGGCCTCGTCGCATGGCTCGACGATCGCGCCGCGCGACGCGAAGGGCGCCTGCGGCTCCACCCCTCGCCGACGGAGAAGGAGATCTCGGTCCTCGAGGTCATCGACCCCGCGGGCATTCCCTTCGATCCCGCCGCGCTCGAAGGCCAGGAACGAGACCGCTCGATCTTCGTCGGCGGCATCGGCGCGCTGTGGTCACGCCTCGTCGGCAGCGAGCATCGCGAGCCCGCGCGGGGGTGAGCCTGCCCTCGGATCACGAGCGGAACGCACCTTGCTCTTGGCGCGGGGATGTCCGAAGAGCTGCCGCGCGTTCCACAAACAGGGGCCGCCGTTGCGCACGCGTTGCTGGCCACCATCCTGGGGGCGCTGGGAGCCGACTTCGCTACGGTGCCGGACGGGTTCCTCAGCGCGTTGTTTCGCGGCGCGGGGTACACCCTGCTGCTCTACGCGCTCCTGCTGATCGTCGCAGCCGCCGGCTTCGCGCGCGACGCGCCGTGGGCGACGAAACTCTCCTCCGTCGTGCTCCTGGTGGTCCCTCCGGCCACCCTGACGATCGCCTGGGTAGCCAGGTGGAGCAGCGCGCTCGTGCCTATCACGGTCGTCCTGTGCGGGATCCTGATGTTCCTAGTCTACCGCGCCGTTCCGCGCCGGTTCCGTGCTCCGACGGCACGCGAGGACGCACCCGTCGCATCGACGTTCACCTATCGCGCATGATCGCTTGGCAGATCTGCGCCGCGCGTGCGTACGCTTCGCGGTGATCTGCGACGGGCGGTGCGCGGCGCGGGTGGTTTCTCCGGGACATCTCTTGCGGAACGAGGGTTGCTCCTCGGCTCGGCGATGTCTGCACGCAAGGTCGCGTCGGCGGTCTGCCTCGGTGTCGCGCACTCGTTGCCTGCCGTGTTCCCGGCCCTGCTCGGGGTTGCACTCGTAGTCGGAACATGGTTCAGCGCCGTGAACCCCGTCGTCGTCGTCGGCTACGCCTTCGAGGCGTACGCCGCGCTGATCGTCGCCCGGGGCGTCGCCGTTGCATGCCGCGCTGAGCGGGCGCGCACTCTGATGAACCGCGTGCTCCTCGTGCTCCCCGTCGCGGGCGTGCCAGTCGTGGCGTTCTCCACCGTGGGCTGGGAGGGGGGCGTCGTGGTCGCAGCGGTCATCGCGTGCGCGTTCGTGCTCCACCGGATCGCGCGGACCCTGCGGGAGACCATGCGACCGCTACCGCTGCCGGTCTCCGCTGTCGACATCGCGCCCGCGCGTGAGCGTCCGCCGGTTGCGACGCTCTACACCTATCGCGCCTGAGCGGATGTCCGTGCGCGGCGGTGCTAGACGGCGCGCATGACCGAGGACGCAGCGCATGTGCCGGCTTCGTACGCCAAGCTGCTCGTCGGGGA
>JBKJQC010000215.1:0-3757 GCA_046593995.1 Polyangiales bacterium | reverse complement strand
CGCGAAGCCGGCGTGCGCTCGCTCGAGCGCGAGATCGGCGCCGTCTGTCGCTGGGGCGCGATGAAGCTCGCCGAAGGGGAGAACCTCCGCGCGATCATCACGCCCGAGCTCGCGATGGAGATCCTCGGAGCGGAGCGGCACATCCCCGATCTCGCCGAGCGCCACGCGCAGGTCGGGTTGGTGGCGGGGCTCGCCTGGACGCCGAGCGGCGGCGATCTGCTGTTCATCGAGTGCAACAGCATGCCCGGCAAGGGGCAGTTCACGCTCACCGGCAACCTGCGCAACGTCATGCAGGAGTCGGCGCACGCCGCGTGGTCGTTCGTCCGGGCCCACCTCGCCGATCTGCACATCCAGCAGGAGTACCAGTCGAAGATCGACGTCCACCTGCACGTCCCGCACGGCGGAACGCCGAAGGACGGTCCGAGCGCCGGCATCACGATGTTCACCGCGATGGTCTCGCGCCTGACCAACTGTCCGGTGCGACACGACGTGGCGATGACGGGCGAGATCACGCTGCGCGGCCTCGTGCTCCCGATCGGTGGCCTGAAGGAGAAGGTCCTCGCCGCGCACCGCGCCGGCATCAAGAAGGTCCTCTTCCCGCACCGGAACCTGCGAAACCTCGACGACATCCCGAAGGAGATCCGCGAGGACATCGAGATGGTCCCCGTGAAGAAGCTCGCCGAGGTGCTCGAGCACGTGCTCCTGCCGCCGGAGCCGATGTCACGCACCGACCTGATGCGCGATGCCGACGCCGACGCGGAGGCCGAAGCGGAGGCCGAGGCGGCGGCCGAGGCAAAGGCCGAAGCGGCCGGTCAGCCGTGATACACGCGTGAAGCGATGATCCTGCCGTCGCGGATGTCGAAGACCTCCGCCACCGGCATCGGGTCCTGGTCCGGCGCGTGGCGCAGGTACTCGACGAAGACGCGGTCGTCGTCGGCGGTCACCTCGACGACCTCGTAGCGGAGGTTCGGCAGCCGCGCGTTCGCGTCGCGCCACCATGCGGAGAGCGCTGCGTGGCCGACCAGCTTGCCACCGGTGTCGGGGTGCAGCGCCCGGATCTTCGGGGACGTGTGCGTCGCGTCCTCCGCGTAGAGGGCGACGAGCGCGTCGACGTCATGGTGGTTGAATGCGGCGATCCATGCCGCCGCGATTCCGCGATTCGCGTCCGCGAGGTGATGCGTCACGATCATGGTCCGTAGATCCTCTCAGCGCCGTTCGACCGGGTCGCCTGCGTGCGCGTACCACGCGACGAGCTGGCAGCGCGGGCAGACGTGGGCCCGGAGCACACCGCTCGCGTTCGAGAGCACGCCCGTCCACGCCGACTTCTCGGGCGCCCGCTCGGCCGTGTACGCGAGGCCGACGAACAAGTTGGCATGCCCGTGATCGATGACCGTCACCGGCACGACCGGAACCTCGCAGCGCACGCACGTCCTCTCTCCCGGGTCTCGATAGGTCTGGCTCATGACGTCGAGACTACGCCCGACCCGCGCCGTCAGCGTCACGATCACGGCTCGTCGACGACGAGCAGGACGTCGGCCGGAGTCGACCCGACGCGACTCTTGTTTCCGCTCGGCCACGTGATCTCGAGCGCGTCCACGTGCGCCGCAGCGCCGAGGCCGAAGTGCACGGTTCCCCCGTCGCTCGAGACGAAGCTCCCGCCGGCGTGGACGATCGCCGGGAACCTGCGCGCGCCCGCGATGGCGACGATCTGCGCGCCGATCGCGCGCGGGTTCTTACCTTTTCCGCGGAGGCGGACGTTCAGCGCGTGCCCCTTCCCTTCGCGGATGTTCTCGAACAGCAGCGCCGGGCCCACCGCGCTTCCGACGAGGATGTCGAGATCCCCGTCGCCGTCGAGGTCGGCAGCGACGACACCGCGCCCGGCGGTCTTGCCTTCGAGGCCCTCGAGCTGACGCTTGAGGGGCGCCTTGGCGTCGGTGCGGTACCAGAGGAGGCATGCGTCCTCGGTCGGAAACCGAGCGCCGCCGCCGGGGCTGTCGCTCGCGATCTGATAGTGCCCCATCGACTCGAAGAGCTCGGGGAGCCCATCGTCGTCCAGATCGCTCAGCAGCTGACCCCAGCGGAAGTTACGCGGCGTGCGGAACAGCTCGAGCTGCTCGGAGATGTCGCTGCACTTGCCGCCGCTGCAGCGGTAGATGCTGCTCGCCTCCTCGTCCCAGGAGGACTGGGTGAGATCGAGCTGTCCGTCGCCGTCGACGTCTCCGTCGGTCGCCGACATCGAGAACACGCCGCTCAATCGCGAGTTGAACGCGACGCCGAGCGCCGCGCCGATCTCGGTGAACGAGCCCTTGCCATCCCCCTTGTAGTAGCGATCGGGAAAGCTCGCGACGTCGTTGCCGACGAAGAGGTCGACGATGCCGTCGCCGTCGAGATCGGTGGCGGTCGCGACGAGCCCGGGCTCCTTCAGTCGCCCGAGGCGATCGCTCGCGTCCTCGAACGTGCCATCCGGGCGTTGCAGCAGCAGGACGGTGCTCCCGTAGTCGTACTGGAGAATGTCCGAGGCGCACGGGCCATTACAGTCCATCGCCTCCCCCTTGAAGACCCCGTACGACGCGATCGCGAGATCGAGATCGCCGTCACGATCCGCGTCGAAGGCGACCGCCGCGGTGGTCACCACTTTGTCGCGGAATGGTGTCCCGAGCCGCGTCGAGGCGTTGGTGAACTTGCCGCCCTGGTTGAGGAACAAGCGTGCGCCGTCGAACCCGGTGACCAGCACGTCGTCGTCGCCGTCGCCATCGAGATCGGCAGCGACGCAGCCGCTCGCAATGCCGGTATCGGCGAGGCCGCGGTCCAGAGACTGATCGGCGAAGGTGAGCTTTCCCGTCTGCACGTAGAGATGGGACCCGGAGCCCCCGGCCATCGTCGCGCCAGGGAAGAACAGATCCGTGCGGCCGTCGCCGTTGGCGTCGAGGAGGCAGACCCCGCCCGCCATGCGACCGGCGAGCGTCCCGTAGTCCGTTGGCAGGCGTCGATGGGTGAGGCCCGCGCTGGCGGCGATCTCGCGAAACCATGCCCCGCGCGAGGGGGCGACGGCCGGCGCGGCCGTTTCAGGCTTGGCTCCACAGCCGAGGACGAGGAGCCACGGGAGCAGGCGTCGCACCGACGAGAGCGTAGCAACTTCATTGGAAAGAACTGGCCCGACGCGGCATGCTCGATGGCGTCGATGCGGTTCTCGCTCCTCGCAGCCCTCCTCGTTCTCGGCTGCAGCGCCGATCCGCCGGAGGACGCCCCCGAGCCCACACTCGCGAGCATTCAGGTCAAGGTGTTCACCCCTCGTTGCTCGGAGCCCGGCTGCCACGGGATCGATTTCCCACGCCAGGGCCTCGCCCTCTACAACGAGGAGGTCGCGCTCTCGACCACGATCGACAAACCGCCGACCATCGGCGACGCGAGCGAGTTCTATCGCGCGATCATCGCGCCGGGAGACCCCGACCAGAGCTTCCTCGTCGCAAAGATCACCTCGCCCCGCAGCAACCACGGCCTGCGTATGCCCCAGAGCGGTGACACCCTCGGCCCTCGGACCATCGAGGCGATTCGGACATGGATCGCGAGGATGCCCAAGTGAGAACTGCGCTCCTGCTCTTCCTCCTCGTCGGCTGCTCGGCGAAGGAGCCGCCGGCGGGCCCGGGCACCGGTGGTGCCAAGCTCGTGTTTCGCGATCCGGAGGAATGCCGCCGCTGTCACGCGCAGCACGTGAGCGAGTGGGAGGGCGCGATGCACGCCTACTCGACCAGGGATC
>JBKJQC010000202.1:0-4847 GCA_046593995.1 Polyangiales bacterium | reverse complement strand
GGTGGAAGTCGAGATCGGCAGACTCTGAAACTCCTTCTCGTCTCCCCGACTCCCCGGCTCCCTGTTTTCTCGGATCTCCGTGCCTCCGTGCCTCCGTGTTCAATCGATCGATACGCTTTCGAGAATTGCGACCGGTGATTCAGTCGAAGCCCTTCTGGCCGGCGTACTGCGGCGGTAGCGGAGCGCCCGAGTTGAGAGCGGACGACGCGCACGACATCCGCTTCGCGACGAGCGCGCGCTCGCCCTTGCCGGGTCGATCCGTGAAGAACGTCGCGTGGGTCGGGTCGGATGGCAGCAAGACGACGCGATCGTTGCCTGCGTACGCGGGCAGCGTGCCCGCCCAGGCGCCGACGCAGGGATCCTTCGCAGCGTGGGCGACCGTCTCCCACGACCCGAGCCGCAGCGTGCGCGCTCCGTCCCTCACGAGGATCGCGACGCGCTTGCCGCTCGCCCACCCGAGCTCGAGGCGCGCCGCGGCGAACGACTTCGCGTCGCATGCGCGCGGGGGAGTACCGAGATCTGCCAGCGTCGCCATCGCGACCGGCGCGCCGGGATCGTTCACCGGGAGCGCCCACGTGTGGGCCGCGAAATCGCCGTCGCCGGGCCACGCGGCCAAGAGGTGCGCGACGTTGCCGATCATCGTCGTCGAGATCCGCGGTCGGAGCTCGCTCGCGTCGACGCGTCGAGGCCAGAGGGAGACGAAGCGCCCCGGGACCTGCCCCTTCTCGATCTCGGCGAACGAGCCGATGAAGCCCCAGCCGTCGTCATGGGCGGAGACCAGGAGCGGGACCTTGCCCGCGCGCATCGCGAACGGCGCCGCGAGGCTCGGCAGCGTGTCGGGCACCGAGAGCTTCGTGACCTTCCCGCCTTCGGTGATCCAGTGCGCTTCCGTCGACAGCGTCGACGCACGCACGAAGACGCCGCTGCCCGGGAAGATCCACGCCATGGAACGCAGCTTCGTGACGCCCGTCGCTGGCGACCACACGTGCTTCGCGAGCGCGGGGTTCCCCCCCTTCTCGATCTTCGCGCGATGCACCTTGCCGGTCGCCGCCACCCACCACGCGACCTCGACGTCGACCGGAGTCGGCGGCGGCGCCTTGGGCCCGCTCTTGTCGCGCACGACGACGTGCCGAATCGCGATGGCTCCCTCGGCGCGCGCGCTGTCCCACGTGCCGACGTCGTCCTTGCTCTCGGCGAGGAGGGGGATCTTCTTCGGATCCGTCCCGTCACGCGGTTGCATCACGACACCGGCTCCGCCCCGCGGCGCGGCGCGATCGATCGCGTACCAGGCGTAGCTCTCGCGATCGAGCGGGATCGCTTCGATCGCAACGGTCGCGATCGGCTCGCCGGTCGTCGTGCACTCGTAGAACGCCGACGCGATCGGCGCGCCCTTCGGCGGCGGCTCGGCCCCCGGCGCGCTCGTGACCGGCGCGGTCGTGGCCTGCGCGGTCGTGGCCTGCGCGGTCGTGGGCGACGCGTCGAGCTCCCAGCCGAGACGTGCGGCGTGCGTGCCGACGATGCACGCGTCCGCGGAGCACGCGAGCTGCATCATGTCACCGCCGCCTCGCGCGCGCGGCAGGACGACCTTCGACCAGTGCAGCCCCGCATCGGCGGTCTCGAAGCCCTCGCCGGTCGCGGTCGAGACGAGGCCACGTCTGCCGGTGAGGGCGATCGACCACGGATCGAGCGCGAGGGGCTGCACGGCGAACTTCGCGCCGTCGTCCTGGGTCGCGTATCGCTGCAGGCCCGAGACGCGCGCATAGACGACGAGCGTCGGCGGCTTCGTGGTCTCGTCGATCGCGAGCTCGTCGACCTCGCTCGGATCCTCTTCGTCGATCTGCGGGAGCTTTTTCTGTTCGAACGTCTTGCCCGAGTCCTTCGACACGAGCAAGACGGGCAGACCCTCCACCGGCGCGATCGCGTAGACACGAGTACCGTCGCGCGTGCCGATGATGCGCTGCACCGCCGCGTCGGCGAACGGGAGCTTCGATTTCGTCCACGTCTTCCCGCTGCGCACGTGCAGGCCGCCCGTGCCCTCCGCCGCGATGATGCCGGACGGCAGCAGCCACAGCCGGCTCGCACCGGGCACGTCGAGCTTCCCCTCGTCGGTGAACGTCGCGGCGAGGTCGGGCGAGCGACGTACGGTCATCACGGAGACGAGGTCGCCGTTCTTCCGCTCCTCTTCGCGTACGCATCCGACGACGATCTCCGCACCGTTTCCCGCGAGGAGCGTCGCGTCGCAGCGGCCGAACGCCGGGAG
Source organism: Polyangiales bacterium (assembly GCA_046593995.1). Taxonomy (GTDB): domain Bacteria; phylum Myxococcota_A; class Polyangia; order Polyangiales; family JADJMO01; genus JALHOE01. The sequence continues at coordinate 2,587 of JBKJQC010000202.1, read as the reverse complement.
GAGCTTCGCCGTCGGCGTGCCCGCGAGATCGTGCACGACGAGCTTCGGTGCCACGGTCGACTCGTCGCCGCCGTCGGTCCAGACCTCGACCCAACGCGTGCCGAGGAGCGCGCCGCGATTGTCGCCGAGCGCTTCGGCATATCCGAGCTCGCCGACGCCTTGCGGATAGGGCATCGAGACCGAGCCGAGCGAGACGGAGTCGACGCGCTCGAGGACCGCCGTGCCCCCTCCGCCGCGACGGAGCACCGCGTATCCCGAGCCGATGGCCGCGAAGCCATCGGTCGTCTTCGTCTTCGGCCGTAGGGCGGGCCCGATCGCCACGAGCTCCTGCTTCGCCGACACCGCGAGCGACAGGCCCGATACGGTCGAGAGCGCCGTGCCGTCGACGACCGGCGCGAACGTCGCGCCGTCGTCGAGAGAGGCGAGGAACGCGCTCGGTGCGAGCATCAGGAGCGCCTCGCCGCGCGTGCTCATCGCGAGGCGCAGCGGCAAACGATCTCCGGCTGCGATCGCCACCGACGACCACGTCGCGCCGAAGTCGACGCTACGCAGCAGCGCTCCCTTTCGGCCGAGACCGACGAGCGCGTCCTTCCCCACTGCCACGGTGCGCATCGCGTTCGGCGCCTTGCGCATCGAGGCGATCTCGGCGAGCGGGCCGGACGCCTCGTACACGGCGCCGGAGACGCCGATCAGCGCAAAGCGGCCGTCGGGCTTCTTGCGGGCCGAGATCAGCGTCTCGGGCGCGTAGGTCGTCGCGGCCGCGTAGCCGACCGACACCGCCTCGGGATCGTCCTCTGTCGGCGCCGGCTTCGTCGTCGCGATCCAGCGCTCGCCGCCTTCGCCGACATAGAGCGTCTCCTGCTTCGAGAGCTCGAGCTGATCGCGCGCGGTGAACCGCTCCGGGGAGAGCATCTTCCAGCGCACCTTCCCGGCGGCGAACGCGGTCACATCCGTCGTCCGCGGCGTCGTGGACGAGACCGGCTTCGCCGAGCCGCTGGCAGGGCCGGTCTCAGGGAGCTTCGCGCCCGCACACCCCGTCACGGCGATCGCGAGAAAGGCCCACCTCATCGCGCCTCCACGTCGGATCGGGCTTCCGCTCCCGTCCCGTGGGGGCCAGCATGCACGACCAGGAAGGGGAGAAGAATGGCTCATCGGCACCACGTCGAGACGCGTCGTGTGAAGGGGCTCCAGCCGGGAAGCAGCGGCGTCGCTCTGAAGGATACGGGGCAGCCGCTCGACCAGTACCTCGATCAGAGGTCGCTCGAAGGGTGGGAGATCGTGTCCGTCGCGGCGATCGGGCACCTCGAGGTGATCATCACGTACCGGCGCAGCGCGTGAACTTGGCCCGCGGCCGCGGAGCTCGGTACCGCGGGACCATGGCTGCACATGCGCGCGATCCGATCGGCACCGACTCGAAGCCGAAGAAGTGCGTCTCGAGCGAACGGCGCCGGTATCGCAGCAGCGATCCCGAGACGGCGCTCGGGCTCCAGCTCGCGACGGTCGTCGAGCAGCTCGACGTGGACGTGCTCCTGGTCGGAGATCTCGACGGAGCCGCGGTCGCGAGCGCGGGCAACGAGGACGACGTCATCGCGTTGGCGCAGGTCGCGGCCGGGCTGATCAAGGAGTCGCCGGTCGCGCGTACGGTCAGCACGACCCGCGGCTTCGTCCACGTGGATCTGGTCGACGCCCGCGGACGGAGCTTCGTGCTCGCCGCGTTCGCACGTCACGCGGTGCCGCATCCGATCGCCGTCTCGCGCGCAGTGGCCGGCGCCGCGCGCATCCTGCGCGACGGGCTCAGCATCGCCACCGAGGCGCCCCTCCAGCTCCTCGAACGAGGATGGGGCGACTGGTCATTCGAAGCGAATCCGGCCGAAGCGCGTGGAACGATGGAAATTCCCCTGGCCGCGAAGGGGTGACCACGCGAGCGACTGCCGCTGCCCTTCGCGGAACGTGTAGACGTTGAGTCGGAACACGTCGCCGGGCTTCGGCGGGATCGCGAAGCGCCCAGGCGCGAACGCGGCCCACGGGATCGCGGCCTCGATCGCGTAGAAGCGCTCGGGCACGACGTGGATCGCGCGCTCGGCCTTCGAGCTCCACTCCATGTGCCCGAAGCGTCGCGCAGCTCCCTCGCCGACGATCGGCTTGTTGTAGTCGTCCCAGCGCGTGTCGAAGACGGCACCCGCGGTGTCGATCTGGATCTCGTAGTAGTCGCGGTTGTCGCCGGGATCGCCGGGCTGGATCATGAGCTCGATGGCCGAGGACTGCTCCCAGATGTGGGGATCGACGTCGTCACGGCCGAACGGCGAGCTCGCATTACGATCGGAGACGACGACGCCGACGTAGAGCGCGCGATCGTCCCATCCGAGCTTGGCGAAGCCCGAGACCGGGTGCTTCGTCGCGGTCTCGCCGTTTCCCGGCTGCACCAGCGGCCCGACGACGAGCGCGGTCTTCCACACGGCCTCGTCGAGCTTGCCGTCGAGCGTCGGTGGGCTCGCGAAGCGCGCGACGCGCAGCGGCTCGCCGCCGATCGTCGCTTCGCCGGCGGTGCCCTGGTCAGGGAGCTTCGCCCACTCCGGGCGGTCGTCGC
>JBKJQC010000014.1:0-8020 GCA_046593995.1 Polyangiales bacterium | reverse complement strand
AGAAGGACGGACGGCGCGAGGCGTGGGATCGGCGGAAGCTGCTGCAAGGTCTCGAGCGCGCCTGTCAGAAGCGCCCGGTCTCGGCGGCCGCGCGCGAAGAGGTCTGCGATGCGATCGAGCGCGAGCTCCGCGACAGCGGCGATCGCGAGGTGCCCTCGAGCGAGATCGGCGAGAAGGTGATGGTCCACCTGCGTGACCTCGATCAGGTCGCGTACGTCCGCTTCGCATCGGTCTACCGCCAGTTCGACGACATCGGCGAATTCGCGAACGAGCTGCAGCGGCTCGAGAAGAAGCCGTCGCCCGTCCAATGAGCCCGAAGCACGGACGCGCGGGCCAGCCGTACGTGCGGCTCAAGCTCGCCGCCTCGATCGACGGACGCATCGCCGCTGCGCCCCACCCTTCGCGTCCGGACGCGCCGGGTGGCGTGTCGAAGTGGATCACCGGCCTCGACGCGCGCCGTCGGGTGCACGCCCTCCGCGCCCAGGTCGACGCGGTCGTGGTCGGCATCGGCACCGCCATCGCCGACGATCCCGAGCTCACCGTGCGCGACGTCGCGCCGTTCGAAGGCCGTGCCCCTCCCGCGCGGGTCGTGCTCGATTCGCACGCGCGCTTGTCGACGACCGCGAAGCTGGTACGGACGGCGCGCGACGTCCCGACGATCGTCGTGACGCTCGTGGGCACCGAGACGCGTCCGCTCGAGGACGCAGGCGTGCGCGTGCTCCGCGTGGGGCCGGCAGACGGCGGGCTCGATCTCGCGGCCGCGCTCGACGCGCTCGCGAGCGTGGGCTTGGTCGATCTCCTCGTCGAAGGTGGGTCGCGGGTTGCGGGCTCGCTCGTGGCTGCCGACCTCGTCGACGAGATCCACTGGTTCGTCGCGCCGATCGCGCTCGGCGAGCACGGCGCCCCCTCCCTCGTCGGGCTCGCGCCGAGCGCCCCGGACATCGCGCCGCGCTATGCGCTCGAGCGCGCGGAGGTCTGCGGGAATGACGTGGAGCTCGTGCTGGTTCGACGGATCAGCGGGTGACCGCTGCCTTCACGATGCGCGACACGGCTTCGGTGACCCCGTACGCCTCGAGCTGATCGACCGGCACCAGACGCACGTCGGCCGCATCGTCGCCCGCGATCAACGTCGCGGCCGGATCGCGGAGCCGCGCGAGGTAATCGTGGACGATGAAGTGATGCGTCTCCGAGACGAGCTCGACGATCTCCAACAGCTCGAGCACCTCCACCTCGACGCCGATCTCCTCGCGGACCTCGCGGCGGACCGCATCGACGAGGAGCTCGCCGCGCCGCACGCGGCCGCCGGGAAATGTCCAGCTCCCCGCGGCGGGCGGGTGGGCGCGCTGGATCAACACGACGCTGTGCGTGCCCAACGTCCCGGAGGCCCCGGGAACGACCACGACCCCGCCGACCGCGACCACCGGACGCTGCTCTGGCTCGCTCGGCGGGGCGCTCGGGGACATTCGAGCCCGAGCGTACGTTGCTCGTTCGCCGGTCGTCCTTACCTTCCGGCGCATGCTCCCCGTTCGGGAGGTTCGACCTCGGCCATTGGAAAGACGCCCTTCGACGGTGGTGCGCGCGCTCGTCGCGGCGAACCTCGTGGCGTTCCTGCTCGGACCAACGGGACCGGCCGCGCTCCCGTGGGCGTTCGTCCCGCGCACCTTGCTCGCCGATCCGGCGTTCGGCGGGCTGACGATCCTCACGAGCATGTTCCTCCACGCCGGGTGGATGCACCTGCTCGGCAACGTCTGGTTCCTCTGGGTCTTCGGCCCGAGCGTCGAGGAGGCGCTCGGCCCGCGCCGATTCGCGGCGTTGTACGCGGTGGCCGGCGTCGCCGCTGCGCTCGCGCAGGCCGCGCTCGATCCGCTGTCGCGGGTGCCGATGATCGGCGCGTCGGGCGCGATCGGCGGCGTGCTCGCGGCGTATGTGTCGCTCCACCCGCTGCGGCGCATCGAGACGCTCGCCTTCGTGTTCCTCGTCCCGATCCCGGCGCTGTTCTTCGTGCTCGAGTGGTTCGCGATCAACCTGCTGAACGGCGTCGCGTCCGTCAGCGGTGGCGGCGTCGCTTGGTGGGCGCACATCGGCGGGTTCCTCGCCGGGCTCGCGCTCGTCCGCATGCTCTTCCCGCGGGCTCCCAGCGATGGCGGCCGCGACGACGAACGCGCTGCACCACCGCGGCCGCTCGAAGTCGTGGTCCGCAGCCCTTCCGGTGAGCGATACTCGGTGCGCACCTTCGAGCCGCCCACGACATACGCAGAGCGGGCGCTGGCGCACGAGGACGAATGATCCTGAAGAGCGAGCTCCTCCGCGCACGCGCCGTGCGCCACGCGTTCTCGACCCGCATCGGCGGCGTCAGCACAGGGCCGTTCGCGACCCTGAACGTCGCGGTCGGCCCGGGAGACGAGCCCGACGCCGTCGCGGAGAACCTGCGCCGATTCGCCGCGCGGATGGAGGTCGATCCGGACAGCCTGTTCCAGACGAGCCAGGTGCACGGGGCCACGGTGCGCACGGTCGCAGCGAGCGACGATCGTCTGGCGGTCGTCCGAGAGGAGGCCGACGCGCTCGTCGCGCACGATCCGGCGATCGCGGTCGGCATCCGCACCGCGGACTGCGTCCCCATCCTCCTCCACGACGGAAAGACCGGCTCGGTCGCGGCGGTGCACGCCGGATGGCGCGGCGTGGTCTCTGGAGTCGTCCAGGCTTCGGTGGCGACGCTCGCCCTTCGCGCCCGGTCCGCAGCCGACATCGTCGCAGCGATCGGTCCGTCGATCGGCGCGTGTTGCTTCGAGGTCGGCGACGACGTAGCCGACGCGATCGAGAGCGCAGCGCCGGCAGATGGGGTCGTGTTGCGCGACCGCGGCCCGAAGCCGTACGTCGATCTCCGACGCGCGGTGCGCCTCCAGCTGCGCGCGCTCGGCGTCGCAGACGCGTCGATCGAGGACGTCCCGGGCTGCACGCGCTGCGACGCGACGCGCTTCTTCAGCCACCGCCGCGACGGCGCACGAAGCGGCCGTCTGCTCGCCGCGATCGCGCCCTGAACAAAGTCGTCAGTCGTCAGTCGTCAGTCATCAGAGACGAGACCAGATCGCTCTCGCTCTCGTCTGGGACGACTGAAGACTGAAGACCGGGCCCACGTGAGCGGAGACTACTTCTTCTTTTTCGGCGGCTCGGCGGACGCGGACGCCGCCGGCTTGACCGGGCCGTAGCCCGCCTTGTCGACCTGGGCGTCGGTCGCCTTTGCTTCGACCTTGGTGCGGTAGGTCGCCAGCTTCTCGACCATCGAGATGTCTTCGTACGCGAGGCCGACGGTGCGGACCGTCATGTCCTCGCGCTTCGTGTGGTCGACGAGGCGGATCTGCGTGGTGCCGTCCGAGTAGAGGACGTGATCCGGCACCTGCATGAGGACGCCGTAGTAGCTCGGGCTCGCGCTCTTCGCCGCGACCTTCTTGCCCTTGTCGCCGATGCTCTCGGAGAACTTGGTGACCGCCTGGTCCCACGTCTCGCCGAGCTCTGCGTCCTTCGCCGTGAGGTGGACGTGGTCGTAGACCTTCCACAGGCGATCGTTGATGAAGAACAGCTGGCGCTCGCCACCGCCCGGACGGGCGACCTCGATCGCGGCTTCGTTGTTCTTGTAGGTGAACTCGCCGGGTGCCTTCATCTCGTAGCCGCTGACGCCGCCCCCGCCCTTGAACTCGATGAGCTTGGTGCGCAGATCTTTCTTCTGCTTCTCGGCCGTCTTCTCGAGCTGCGCCTGCTGCTTCGGGTTGTACGCCTTCGAGACCTTCTCGGCGGTGAGCTGGTCGATGTCCTTCTCGAGCAGGGTGAACACGTCGTTCGTGCTCATGCCCCACTTGTACGGGCTGATGCGCTTCGTGATCTTGTCCTTGATCGCCGCGTTCGGCTTGAGGGCGGCGTCCTTGTCCTTGTCGGCCGCGTCCTTCTTGGGCGCAGCCGCCACGTCGCTCACTCCACCGACGACCACCATCGCGGCGGGTGCCACGACGAGGGCCGCTGCCAGGATCCACGTTCGCTTCATCGGAGACTCCTATCACGCTCGAATTGGCGGGACTCGCCCGCCGGGCCCATCTCGGGACCGCCCAGGGAATGTAGCGTCGGACGGCCGAGGAGGCCTCGGATTCACCGTCCCGCTCCACGGATCGCATGCGCCGACCGTCGACGCGGAAAAATCACACGGGCTGGGCTCACGGCCCGCGCGGCGCGTCGACTCGGATGCGTCGAGAATACCGGGGTGACGTCGGGGCCGTTCGTCGGGTAGCCTGTCGCGCGAAAACATGATCGACGACGTACTCAAAGAACTGTCGGCCTCGATCGCGAAGGCGCACGACGCCCTCAAGCGCGACCTTGCGAAGCTTCGCACCGGCCGTGCGAACGCGGCGATGCTCGACTCGGTGCGCGTCGACTACTACGGGACCATGACCCCGCTCGCGCAGATGGCGAACGTCTCCGTGCCCGAGCCGCGCCTGATCATCGTGAAGCCGTGGGACAAGAGCCAGGTCCGGCCGACCGAGAAGGCGATCCGCGACGCAGACCTCGGTCTCAACCCCCAGATCGACGCGGACCAGATCCGCATCCCGATCCCCGCGCTGAACGAGGAGCGCCGCAAGGAGCTCGTGAAGCTCTCGAAGAAGGTCGGCGAGGAGTGCAAGGTCGCGATCCGTGAGTCGCGCCGCGAAGCCATGGCATTCCTCGACGAGGCGGACCGCTCGGGCGACATCCCCCAGGACGACGCCGATCGCGCCAAGAAGAAGGTCGACGCACTGGTCGCCGACGGCACCAAGGGCGTCGACACGATCCTCGCGCACAAGGAAAAGGACATCATGGAGATCTGAAGAATCTCCTGCGCTTGGGGGCCCGCGGCCCCGGTCGAGCTGACACACACCTCGACCGTGGAAGTAGGCTATGGTTGTGAATCCCCCGCCCGAGCGCTTGACGGCCCAGGTGTCGGCGTGAAACCGTCGACCACGGTGGGGACCGTCCGACAGTAGGGCACTAACAAAGAGCCTCGAGATTGAGATGGCGGTGATGGACGGGAGCGGGATCGGATGAAGGCGATCGGAGCCGGGCTGAGCGACGTCGGTCGACAGCGCGAGCACAATGAAGATCGTTTCGTGATGCTCCCGGAGCACTCCCTCTTCGTCGTTGCCGACGGAATGGGTGGGCATCGCGCCGGAGACGTCGCGTCGACGACAGCCACGAACGAGGTGGCCGAATTCTTCAAGACCACGATGTCCGAGGACATCACGTGGCCCTTCCCCTTCGACGCTGCGAAGACGGAAGAGGAGAACCGCCTCATCTGCGGCATCAAGCTCGCGAATCGTAAGATCTACGACCGCGCGCTCGGCTCTCGCGAGCTGCACGGCATGGGGACGACGGTCGTCGGCCTGCTCTACGCGCCGAAGAAGAACCAGGTCTACGTCGCGCACGTCGGCGACAGCCGCTGTTATCGCGTCCGCAACGGCAGCATCGAGCAGCTCACCCGCCATCACTCGTTGATCAACGAGTACCTGCAGGCGATGCCCGAGCTGCCGACCGAGCAGCGCGACAACCTCCCGAAGAACGTGATCACGCGCGCCCTCGGCATGCACGATCAGGTGCAGGTCGACGTGAAGGTCGACGTGCCGCACGTGGGCGATCTGTACGTCCTCTGCAGCGACGGGCTCTCCGGCATGGTCTCCGACCAGGAGATCGCCGAAATCGTCTCGACCTTCGCCGACGACCTCGAGGTCTCCGTCCGCAAGCTGATCGAGCGCGCGAACGAGCACGGCGGCGAGGACAACGTCACCGCCATCGTCGTGAAGATCTTCGAGGAAGGCACCCACATCAGCGAATCGTGGGCCAACGAAGCCACCCTCCCCGGCTGATCCCTTCGCCGTTTTGGCGGCGCAAACGTGGTTGCTGCAGAGTCGTCAGTCTTCAGTCTTCAGTCGTCCGAGAATGGACCGAGAGACCGTCCGTCGCGTCTCGGCTGGTCGCGCCGCGTCTCGTCTCTCGTCTCGTGCTGACGACTGACGACTGACGACTGGGCGGGCTGTTCCGCTACCGCGTGGCGAGACTTTGTACCCGTCGCAGGCAGCGCTAGAGCGCCGTCATGCGAAAGCTCGAAGGCGCGTTCACCGCGCTCGTCACCCCGTTCGACCCTCAGCTGAACGTCGACGACGCGGCGCTCGATCGCCTCGTCGACGCCCAGCTCGCGGGTGGCATCGCGGGCCTCGTTCCCATGGGGACGACCGGCGAGTCGCCGACGCTCGACGACGACGAGCACATCGGCGTCATCGCGAAGGTCGTGAAGCGCGTCGCCAAGCGCGTTCCGGTCATCGGCGGCACCGGCTCGAACAGCACGCGCGAGGCGATCAACCTGAGCAAGCGCGCCGTCGAGGTCGGGGTCGACGCCGTGATGATCGTGATGCCGTACTACAACAAGCCGACGCAGGCCGGCATGATCGAGCACTGTCGCCAGGTCGCTCAGGCCGTGAAGGACACGCCCGTCGTCCTCTACAACGTGCCCGGCCGCACCGCGTCGGATCTCCTGCCGGAGAGCGTCGAGGCGATCTGCAAGGTGTCTCCGAACGTCGTCGCGCTCAAGGAGGCGACCGGCAATGTGCTCCGCGCGCAGGAGCTCCATCGTCGGCTCGGTGACCGCCTCACGATCCTCTCCGGCGACGACGCGCTCACGCTCGGGATGATGGCGTGCGGCGCGCGCGGTGTGATCAGCGTGACCTCGAACCTCTTCCCGAAGCAGGTGCAGCAGGTGTGCGAGCTCGCCCTCGCGGGGAAGTGGGACGAGGCGCGACGCGCGCACCTCGCGCTCCTCCCGGTGCACGACGTCATGTTCATCGAGTCGAACCCCGGCCCGGCCAAGGCGGCCCTGGCGCACATGGGCGCGATGCTCGCGCACGTGCGCGCGCCGCTTTCTCCCCCGACCGAGGCGAGCGTCACCAAGGTCACGCAGGTCGTCGACGGATACCGCACGTCGAGCACGCCCCTCGACAAGGGCGGGAAGTGATGGACCGCCTGAGCGGACGTCATCGCGCGGCGGGTCCCCACCGCATCGCCATCTCCGGCGCCACCGGCCGGATGGGTCGCACGATCGCGCGCGTCGCGACGGAGCACCACTGCCAGGTGGTCGGAGCGCTCGCCGCCCCGAACGAGACCGGCGTGGAGATCGACGGCGTGCGGGTCGTCTCCGACCCCACGAGCGCGATCGAGAACGCCGAGGTCGTCATCGACTTCTCCCATCCCGGTGCGTTGAGCGGGCTCGCCAACGCCTGCCGGGCGCGCGCGATCCCGCTGGTCTCCGGCACGACCAACCTCGGCGACGACGCGCAGCGCGCGCTCGAGAGCCTCTCGAAGGTCGCGCCGATCCTCTGGGCGCCGAACATGAGCCTCGGCGTCCAGCTCCTCGCGGAGGTCGTCGAGCAGGCGGTGCGGCGCCTCGGGCTCGGCTTCGACGTCGAGGTCGTCGAGGTGCACCACAACAAGAAGATCGACGCGCCGAGCGGCACCGCGAAGCGACTCGTCGAGGCGGTGCGCGACGGTTCGACCGCGGACGGCCCCCTGGTCCACGGCCGCGAAGGGAACGTCGGCGCCCGGAAGCGCGGCGAGATCGGCGTCCACGCGGTGCGCGGCGGCGACGTCATCGGTGATCACACCGTGCACCTCTTCGGACAAGGGGAGCGCCTCGAGTTCACACACCGGGCGACGAGCCGCGATCTCTTCGCGCACGGCGCGCTGCGGGCCGCGTGCTTCCTCCTCGGAAAGGCCCCCGGCCGGTATTCGATCAAGGATCTGCTCGGCGGATGATGCGTCGTGTGCTCGCCGGGTCGTCTGCGCTCGTGCTTCTCGGGCTGCTCGGGCTGCTCGACGTGGACGCGCGCGCGGACGATCCGCTCACGGCGGCGGTGCCCGTCGCGGACGTCAGCAGCGACGCGCAGTGCCGGATCGACGGCGTGCGCGTGCTGCTCTCCGACGCCGGTGCGTCGAGCTACGTGGAGATCTCTGC
>JBKJQC010001295.1:0-6344 GCA_046593995.1 Polyangiales bacterium | reverse complement strand
CGGGCAGAAGGCCGGCGCACCGGGCGCGAGCGAGCGCGGCGTGCCGCTCGCGATGCACCTGCACGTGCTCGCCGAGGCGTGTGAAGGCCTTCACTACGCTCACGGGCTCGCCGACTTCGACGGCACGCCGCTCGCGCTCGTGCACCGCGACTGCTCGCCGCAGAACATCTTCGTCACCTACGAGGGTGAGGTGAAGGTGCTCGACTTCGGCATCGCGAAAGCGGCCGACTCGGCGACCGTCACGCGCACCGGCGTGCTCAAGGGAAAGGTGCCGTACATGGCGCCGGAGCAGCTCGACGGCGCGCGGGTCGACCGTCGCTCCGACGTGTTCGCCATCGGCGCGATGCTCTGGGAGGCTGCGAGCGGAGTCCGCCTGTGGAAGGGGCTCAACGACATGCAGATCTCCCATCGCCTGCACCAGGGGGAGATCCCGCATCCGAAGGAGTTCAATCCCGTCGTCGATCCCAAGCTCGCGGCGCTCGTGATGAAGGCGCTCGCGATCAGGCCCGACGCACGCTTCCAGTCTGCCGCGGAGCTCCAGGCGGCGATCGAGTCGTTCGTCAGCCGTCTCGGTGGCGTGCGGCGCCGCGATCTCGGCAAGTACGTCTCCGGCCTCTTCCTCGATACGCGGAAGCAGCTCCGCCAGAAGGTCGAAGACGAGCTCCGCGACGTCGTCCCCTCGTGGAAGCAGCTCCTCTCGACCCACACCGGCGAGGTCCGCGCGGCGTCCGCGAGCGGCGAGCACAACGCGCTCAGCGGCGAGCATGCCTACCTCTCGCCCGAGCGTCCGCTCTCGATCCCGCCGCCGCGCAAAGCGCCGCCCGACTCCACGCCGACGAAGAGCAACGACATCCTGCTCCCGCCGGAGGAGCGCTCGACGAGCTCGATGGACTCGATGCCTCGCGGCGTCCTCTCGGCGCCGCCGCTCCCGCCGGAGCTGCTGACGCAGCGTTCGACGACGATGAGCGTGATCCCCGATCCGCGCGCGCGCAGCTCACGGGGCCGAGCGATCGGGCTCGCGATCGTCGGTCTCGCGGTCGCCGGTGGACTCGCCGCGATCGTCGTGGTCGGTCGTCGTCCGCTCGAAGACGCCATCCCCGCGATGAGCTCGGCGCTCACGCGTCCCGCCGCGAGCAGCGACGAGAAGATGGTCGTCCCCGCGCTGCCGCTCGTGACGATCGACGTCTCCCCCAAGGACGCCCGCATCTTCCTCAACGGCCACCCCGTCGAGGTTCCCTATCGCAAGGAGCACCCGCCGGGCACGCGGCTCGAGATCCGCATCGAGGCTCCCGGGCACGTGACGAAGAGCTCGACGATCGTCGTGCAGCACGGGCCGAATCCGTTCGCGTACGCGCTCGATCGGATCGCGCCGGCGGGGCCGACCGGTCCCGCGATCAAGGGCCCGCACGTCGACAAGCCCGCACCAACGACGTCGGCGCCCGCACCGACCGCACCGGGCGCGAAGCCGCACCTCGACAAGGAAGATCCGTGGAACTGAAGCGTGCGATCGCCGTCGTCCTGGCGCTGTCGATCGTCTCTTCGGTCCTCCCGATCGCGCTCCCGAGCGCGCACGCCGCGGACAAGCCCGCTCCGAGCGCCGCGCAGCAGAAGGAAGCGCGGACGCGATACGAGCGCGGGATGAAGCTCTACGACGAGGGCTCGTTCGAGGCGGCGCTCGTCGAGATGCAGCGGGCCTACGAGCTCGCCCCGACGTACAAGATTCTCTACAACCTCGGCCTCGTCCATCGGCAGCTGAACGACTTCGCAGCCGCGCTGCGCGCCTTCCGTCAGTACCTCACGGAAGGCGGCGCCAAGATCCCTCCGCCTCGCAAGGCGGAGGTCGAGCGACACATCAAAGAGCTCGAGCCGCGCGTCGCCACCGCCACCATCGAAGTCGACGTGAGCGGTGCAGAGATCACCGTCGACGACCTCGCCGTAGGGACGTCGCCGCTCGCCGACCCCGTGCTGCTCAACGTCGGCAAGCGGAAGATCAGCGCGAAGATCCCGGGAAAGCCGGCGGCGACGCGCGTGATCGTCGTGGCCGGCGGCGACAGCGTGACGGTGAAGCTCGAGGTCGCGGAAGCGAAGCCGAGCCCGGCGACGCCAGTGGCGACGACGTCACCGACCACGTCCGGCACGACGTCCACGAAGCCGACGGGGCCGACGAAAGCGCGCGAGGTGCCGTGGGTCGCGTGGGGGATCACCGGAGCGCTCGCCGCCGGGGCAGGCGTGATGGGCTTCCTCGCGTACCGATCGTCGAGCGATCTGTCGGATCAGCGCGCGACGCCTGGCGCCTCTCGTGACGATCTCGATGCGGCGCAGTCACGCACGCGCACCTTCGCGCTCGTGACGGACGTGTTGCTCGTCGGCACCGTGGTCGCCGCGGGCGTCTCCACGTGGCTCACGCTGCGAACGCCGTCGCCGAGCAGCGACACTGCCACGAGCTCGACGAGCTCGGTGAAGGTGCAGGTCGGCCTCGGGCTCGGCTCGTTCTCGCTCGCCGGCTCGTTCTGACGCTCAGGGCATGAACTTGAGGTCGATGGCCCACCGGCCTCCGTCGAACGGAGGTACGCGCGCGCCCAGCGCTTCACGCATCATGCACGCGCCGGCCACGGTGCCCTTGTACGGTCGAGACACCTCGACCAGGACCGGACGACCGCTCGCGGCGTCGATCTCGAAGTGCACCATCCAGGGCGTCCCGGGAGGCGGCTTCGGCAGGATCTTCGTGCACGGCTCGAAGGCCGTCTTCAGCCGCGAGTGCAGCACGTCGACGGCCTTTGCGCTCGGACGCGGGCCGGGCTCCTTTGCCATCTCGGGGAAGAGCGCGTCGCTCGGGACGGAGGGGCTCGGAGCGCTCGACGCCGAAGCGGATGCGGAGATCGACGCTGAGGGAGCCGCGCTCGGTACCGCCGAGGGGGACGGGACGGGGGCCGGCGGTGCCGACATTGCCGCAATTGCCGGCGGGGCCGGCGTGGGCTCGTGCTTCGCGCCCAGCGGACGCGCGAGCATGTCGGTCCCTGCGACGAAGGCGCCCGCGATGATGATCGCGCCCGCGAGGAGCATCGCGACGACCAACCCAGTCACGCTGACGACACGCACTGTCCGCACGTCCGGATCGACGGCTGCTGTGGCGTGGGCGACGTTCGTCGGGGCAGGTGCGGGCATCGGAGCCTCTACGGGCAAGGGACTCGGTGGCGGCAACGCGGGCTGCGAGGTCGGGGCGTCGGGGGCCGCGGGCGGATCGCTGATGATGGTCTTCGCCAGCGGCGGCGACGGCGGATCCGACGTCACGGCCTTGATGCCGAAGGGCAAGGTGGCCGCGCGCCGCGGCGGTGGGTTCGGAGGCTGCCGCGGGATCGAGCCCCGCGTCGTGGGATCGTCCGCGACGGGCTCCGGTCGCGGCTCCTCGGTCGGGTTCGTCGGCTGCTCCTCGAGCGCACGCGCCGGCATCATCAGCGTGTCGGCAAACGTCCGCGCGAACGCGAGGATGTCCTGCGGCCGCGCGCGCGGATCGGGATTCCACGCCTTGACGAGCAGCCGATCGACGGCCGGCGTCAGCTCGCGGCGGAGCGCCTGCGCGCTCGGACGCTTGCCGGAGATGATCACCGCGGCCGCGTCGGCCGGCGTCTTCGCTTCGAAGGGACGCGTTCCGGTCAGGCACTCGTACATGACCGAGGCGAGACCGAAGACGTCGGTCTGCATGCCGATCGGGAAGGTGCGCTTCACGAGCTCGGGCGCGGCGTCGGCGGGATCGAGGACGTCCCAGATCGCCTCCTCGAAGACGTTCGCGCGATCGAGCGCCTGCACGACGCCGAGGTCGAAGAGCCGCACGGCGCGACGCTTCCCGGAGAGCACGATGCTCGCCGCCGACAGCGAAGCGTGCATCAGCGGAATCGGCTGACGATGGGCATGATCGAGGATCTCGCCGAGCTCGCGCGCGATCCGCGCGATCTCCTCGAGGGAGAGCTGGGTCGTGCGGAGGATGGTGTGCAGCACCTCTCCCTCGACCGGCTCGTACGCGATGAACGCGTAGTTGCCTTCCACGTCGGCGTTGAGCGGCGCGACCACCGACTCGTGCTCGACGTGGCGTACGACCAACACCTCGTTCGCGAACGTTCCGGCCGCGCGCACGAGCTCGTCCGACCGCATGACGCGCACCAGCACCGGCACGTCCCCCGAGACGGAGCGGCCGCGATGGAGCGCGCCGATCCCGCGTACGCACACGACGGAGTCCACACGGACCTCGCCGAGGACGACGGTTCCAGACGCGAGCTTGGGATCCGAGACGGCCACGAGGCACGCAGTAGACCGGAGGTCGCGCCGTGCGTCGACGATGTATTCGGAATCGCGGCGATCCATGCTCTTCGTGCGCGCCCTGCCCGGGTCGTTGTAGGAAGGCCGTCAGATGTCCATCCAGTGGTACCCCGGCCACATGACGAAGGCCCGCCGCCTGATCGAAGAGACGATCGCGGCGCAGGACATCGTCATCGAGGTCCTCGACGCGCGGTTGCCGCACGCGAGCGAGAATCCGCTGGTCACCGAGGTGCGCAAGCACCGGCCGTGCGTGAAGGTGCTGACCAAGAGCGATCTCGCGGATCCGACGGTCACCGCCGCGTGGATCAAGTACTTCGAGGACCACCGCCACGAGCGCTCCAAGGAGCACCCGAAGGGGCACGTCCTCGCGATCGCGACCACGACCGACAAGCGCGCCGACGCGAAGCGGAGGATCCCCGAGCTGTGCAAGAAGCTCGTCCCCCACCGCGCCGAGAAGTCGCGCACGGTCCGCGCGATGGTGCTCGGCATCCCCAACGTCGGTAAGTCGACGTTGATCAACACGCTCGCAGGGATGAGAAAGGCGCACGTCGGCGACAAGCCCGGTGTGACCAAATCGCAGCAGCTCATCGAGCTCGAAGGCGGCGTCGCCCTCTGCGACACGCCCGGCATGCTGTGGCCGCGCATCGACGACGCGCTCGCGGGTCTCCGCCTCGCGTTCGCCGGCTCGATCCCCGACAGCGCGCTGGAGCTCGAGCCGGTCGCGCTCTTCGGCGGGCAGTTCTTGATGGATCACTACCCGCAGCTCTTGATGAAGCGGTATGCGCTGAAGCAGATGCCGGAGAACGCGCACGCTCTGATCGACGAGATCGGACGTCGTCGTGGGGGGCTGCGCGCGGGGGGGGCGATCGATCGACACAAGGCCGCGGAGATCTTGATCCATGATTTCCGGCCCGGGGCGCTCGGGCGCGCGAGCCTCGAGAAGCCGCCCAATCGCGCCGCGGCGGCTCAGGCTCCGCCCGTGACTGCGCCGCCCGTCGTTCCCGACGAGTGATCGCCACTCGCGAACGCGAAAACGCGAGTCAGCCGGCAGGAGTCTTGCGCATGTGGGCGGTCATTCGCATTCCGTTCTTCGGGTTCAGCGTGACGCGCGGCTGGGTGGCGACGCGGTGCCCGGGTACCAGCGCCAGGCGCCAGCGCTGCGCGATGGTTGCGAGGAGGAGGCGCGCCTCCATCATCGCGAAGGTCTTGCCGATGCAGACGCGGGGGCCGGCGCCGAAGGGGACGTAGGCGTTCTTCGGGAGCTTGGCCTCGGCTTCGGGGGTGAAGCGCTCGGGGCGGAAGACGTCGGGATCCGGGAACCAGCGCGGATCATGGTGGGTCATGTAGACCCAGAGGACGATCTCGGTGCCGCGCGGGATCTGGTAGCCGCCGATCTCGACGTCCTCGGCCGAGCGTCGGGCGAGCAGGTACACCGGCGGGAAGATCCGCATCGACTCCTTGATCACCTGGTCGACCCAGGGGAGCGCGTCGTCCGCGGTCGGGAGGCGATCGCCGAGGACGCGGTCGAGCTCTTCGTGCAGCTTCTCCTCGGCGCGCGGGTTCTGCGAGAGGAGGTACCAGGTCCAGGTGAGCGCGTGCGAGGTCGTCTCGTGCCCTGCGAGGAAGAGCGTCACGAGCTGATCGCGCACCTCGCGCTCGCTCAGGCCCGCGCCCCCCTCTTCGTCGACGGCGGTCACGAGCGACTGCAAGAGATCCTGCGGGGCGGCCTTGGATCCGCGACGCTCCGCGATCATCGAGAAGACGATGCGATCGATCGCCTCGACCGACCGCTTGAAGCGGCGGCGGTGCGGTGTCGGCACCCAGGCGGGGAGCAGATCGGGGCGCGACACCGAGTCCTGGAGGACGACCATTGCGCGTGCGACGTCGTCCATCTCGCTGCCGACGTCGTGGCTGAAGAGCGTTCGGCAGACGACGCGGAGCTCACGCTTCGCGTCGTCTGCCGCACGCTCTTCAGCCACGACGTCGGCAGCGAGATGGACGACGTCGCCCGCGCGATGGTCGTCCTGCAG
>JBKJQC010000873.1:0-3645 GCA_046593995.1 Polyangiales bacterium | reverse complement strand
GCTGAGGTCGATGGTCATGCCCCACTTGTGGCCGACATTCTGGTGGCCGAACCAGAGCGACTCGTTCGGCGGGCCGGAGACCATGTTCTTCACGAAGGACGGGTCGGCCGCGTATTGCACCGCGGTCCCCTCGCGGATGATCGGGCGCCCTTCCATGTTGAAGTGCTCTTGCGTGCGCGAGAGCACGTTGCGCTCGAGCGAGGCGCTCTTCTTGATCTCGGTGACGGCGGGGCCGCGCGCGACGGTGCCGGCGGTGAGGTAGCCCGCGGCGGTGCTCTTGAAGAGCGGATAGACGTCGTGACCGACGTCGTTGCCGACGCGACCCGCCTTCTTGCGCCCCTGTCCGAGCGTCACCGCGATCGACTTGTCGGCCTGCCCGGGGGCGATGATCACGGGCAGCGTGACCGACGCGCCCTCGACGTTGATGGTGATCTGGTCCCCTTCGGCGACGCCGAGCTCCTTCGCGGTCGCCGCGGAGAGGAAGGCGCCGTTGTTCCAGGTGACCTTGGTCATCGGATCGGGGAGCTCTTGCAGCCACGCGTTGTTCGCGAAGCGTCCGTCGAACGCGTGCGCGTCCGGCTGGAAGACGATCTCGAACGCGCCGGCCGGGGCGAGGCCCTTGGCGAGCGCCGCGGTGACGTCGGCGGCGCGCGGATCGGCCATCTCCCCTCCAGTGAGAGAGGGGGCCTTGCTGAGCGTCGAAGCGACCACGCCGTCGTGGAGCCCGCGCTTCCACCCGGTCTCGTCGCCGCCGCCGCCTCGCGTGAACGCGTCGCGGGTGAGCGCGTACGCCTTCTTCGGCTCGCCGAGGAGGAGCTGCACGACCTCCGCGTCGGTCCGGCCGTCGTAGAGCGGCGCGATGAGCGGCTGGGTGATCGACAGCGTCCCGTCCTCGGAGGCGAGCGTGTCCCACGCCTCGAGGAAGTGCGCGCGGTTGAGGTGCCAGGTGCAGGCCGCCGACGTCTCGTCGACGTGCGTGCTCACGTGGATGGTGGTGGCACCGGCGAGCGCCTGCGCGAAGCCAGCGTCGGACGGGGCGTTGAACGCAGGGTTGCCGCCGAGGATCAGGACCGTATCGACCTGCTTCGCGACGAGCGCCTTCGCGAGCTCGACGAGCGCCTTCGGGCCCTCGGGCGAGTCGTCGAAGGCCTTCGCGAACGACACCGTCGTGCCGACGTTGCCGAGCGCGTGGTTGATCAGGTAGCCGACCGCCTGGATGGCCGGGGGCTGGCGCTCGCCGACGACGACCGCGCTCTTCGTCCGGTTCGCCTGGAGATCCTTGGCGAGCGCGTCGAGGAACTTCTGCGCGTTCGGCGCGAGCGGCGCTGTCGGCGCGACGCCGGCGATTCCGAGCTTCTGCGCGAGGGCGAGGATGAACTGCCCGACGTCCTTGCTCGTGAGGCGGAGGCGGTGCTCGGCGTTCGCGCCGGTGACCGTGTGCACGCTCTCGACCGCGTACATGCGGTTGAGCGGACGCTTCCCGTCTCCCCCGGGATCACGGTTCGCGACCCAGCCGCGCGCGTTCTTGATCGGGCTCGACTCGACGTAGAAGCAGTCGCTGTCGAAGGTGGCGATGCACATCGCCTTGTCGAGCGACCAGACCGCCTCGAGCGGACGACCGAACGCGATGCGCGCGGCGTCGTGCGAGGTCGCGCGGCCGAACGGCTCGTAGCGGACGACGCGGAGGTTCGGCAGCTTGGCCTTGAGGTCGGCGAGCGCGATCCCGAGGGGGACCGAGCGGTGCGCCTCGGTCACGATGGCGAGGTTCGCGCCCCCCTTCGCGGCGAGGTCTTGGCCGAGCTTACGGAGGAACGCGGTCGCCTCTTCCCAGGTACGCTTGTTCCCCTTCTCGAGCGGCGCGGTCGAGCGATCGGGGTCGTACATGTCGAGCGCCATCGCCTGGAGGAACGTCGTCGACCCTCCGAGGCTGTCCGGGTGGCGCGGGTTGCCTTCGATCTTGGTCGGGCGCCCCTCGTGGCTCTCGACGATCATGCCCATCGCGGTGCCGTAGAACGTCGTCGACGTCGCGAAGTACATCGGCTTCCCGGGGATCATGTCCTCCGGTGCCTTCGCGTAGGGGAGGATCTTCTCCTCCGGGCGGCGACATCCTGCCATTCCTGCCATCGCGATGGAGGCGCCCATCAGCGTGAGGAAGCTACGGCGGGAGACGTCGGTCTCCTCGGGCGTCATCTCGGCGGTGCCGGCCGGGAACTCGGCCGCGAGCCCGTGCTGGTGCTCCGCATCGCCGCGCTCTTCCGCGAGGCTGCGCCAGTACTTGCGGCGCTCACCGGCCGGGCTGTTGTCGTTGTCCTGGAGGATGGGAAGGCGCTTCATCGGTGACATCCTCCGCAGTGCAGCGGCGGCGAGACTTTTCGTCCGGTCTTGGTGACCGGGCCGTCAGCGTGCGTCTTGCCGTAGTAATTGTCGGCGGGACCCGCGGCGATGACCGGTGCATCCGTCTTCGGCTGCCAGGTCATGTCGGTGATGCTGGTCGTCGCGAGATCGCGAAGGTGGTTGCCGGGCTGGCGGTGACAGTCGAGGCACCAGCCCATCGAGAGCGGCTGCACCTGCGTCACCTTCGGCATCTGGTCGACGCGTCCATGACAGGACGAGCACCCGACGCCCGCGGTCACGTGCGCGGAGTGGTCGAAGTACACGTAGTCCGGCAGCTTGTGCACGCGGATCCACGGGAGCGCCGTGCCCGACGCGAAGCTCTCCCTCAGGGGGAGCAGCTTCAGACTGTCGGTCTTCACCTTCCAGTGGCAGTTCATGCACGTCTGCGTCGGCGGCACCGTCGCGGCCGGGCCCTTCTCGACGTTCACGTGGCAGTACCGGCAGTCCATCCCCATGTCGCCGGCGTGCAGCTTGTGGCTGTAGTCGATCGGCTGGGTCGGCTGGTAGCCGACGGAGAAGTGCTTGTCGGTGCCGTAGTACGTGATGGCTGCGCCCGCGGTGACGGCGCCTCCCGTCACGAGCGCGAGCACGAGAATCGGAGTCTTGTTCGTCCATCGCGGGAAGAGCCAGCGACGGATGTCCGTTTCCCCGGGTTCCGAGTCCCCGGCCGCGCTTCCCACCGGAGCGGCGGGGTCGGGAGAGTGAGGTGCTTCCACGCGCGGGGTTTTGGACGCTCGTGCCCTCTCTCTTCAAGGATCAAGTTGCCGCGGCCCCGCGGCACTTTGCCGCGATCTGCCTGTTCCGCGACCATGATGGTCCGTTCAGGTGTCTCGCCGCACGTGTTCGAGAGCGTGAAGACCCCTTCCCAGGAGCTCTCTCGAGTCCAGAGACGAAGAACGTCAGAAGGCGGCGGCGAGGCCGAGCGAGATCCCTTCCTTCGTCACGGACGCCCGCGGCGCAAAGGAAATACCCGTGGGGGGCGGCGCGGGGTCGTGCGCGAGCGCGGCGACGTCGATCGCGATCGCTCCGCCGATGCCGAGCATGGCACCGACCACGGCGCCGAACAGACAATCGTAACCCCCCCCGTTGCTGCCCCCGGCGACGATGCACCCGAAGCCCCCAGACACGATCGGCGTGCCGAAGCGGATGGCGGGGCTCGCGAACCCGCGGCCGATGTTGCCGTGGGCGAAGTGCACGACCGCCGGGCCGACCAGGTAGATCGCGCCGGCCATCTCGACCATCGTCTGCCCC
>JBKJQC010000791.1:0-13021 GCA_046593995.1 Polyangiales bacterium | reverse complement strand
ATGCGCGCTCTGCTCGGTGATCTCGATCATGGGCGGCTTCGGGGCGGATCTGAAGCGGAAGATCCTCGCCAACAACGCGCACGTCGTCGTGGACACCCAGGCGCCGAACGGCTTCGCGGAGTGGCAGCCGGTCCTCGAGCGCGTGCGCGCCGTGCCGGGCGTGGTCGCGGCGACGCCGGTCGTCACGAGCGAAGTGATGGCCTCGGTCGGCACCAACACCGCCGGCGTGCTGCTGCGCGGCATCGATCTCGCGACGGTCGGCGAGGTCATCGACCTGCCGAAGAACGTGGAGCTCGGGAAGCTCGAGTGGCTGAACGAGCCGGAACGCATCGCCGCGTTGCCCTGGGCCGAACGGCGCGGGGTCGACTCCGACGAGGAGCTCTTCCGCCCGCTCCCCGAGAAGACGCTCCCCGAGAACGACGCGAAGAAGCACACGTCGCTGCCGTCCTCGACGGCGCCCCCTGCCCCCTCGTTCCTCGGTGAGAAGCACGAGCCACCCGACCCCGAGGTCGAGAAGCTCGCGCGCCCTCTCCCACCGCCCGACCGACCGGTCTACCCGTGCATCGTCATCGGCCGCGAGCTCGCGAAGACGCTGCACCTCAGGCTCGGCTCCGAGCTCTCGCTCGTCTCGCGCATGGGCGAGCTCACCCCCGCCGGGATCATCCCACGCGAGCGGAAGTTCCGCGTCGCCGGGATCTTCTTCTCCGGGATGTACGAGTACGACGCGTCGCACGCCTACATCACGATGGAGGTCTCGCGCGACTTCCTCGATCAACCCGATCGCATCGGTGCGATCCAGATCCGCGTCGTCGATCCGGAGAAGTCCGAAGCGGTCACGCCGCTCTTGCAGACGGCGATCGGCCGGAGCGAGCTCCGCACGCGCGACTGGCGCGAGATCAACCGGAACCTGTTCAGCGCGCTCAAGCTCGAACGGATCGCGACGTTCATCGTGCTCTCGCTCGCGATCATCGTCGCGAGCTTCTGCATCCTCTGCACGCTCTTGCTGATGGTGACCGAGAAGGGGAAGGAGATCGCCATCCTCAAGGCGCTCGGCGCGTCCGACCTGGCGATCCTCCGCATCTTCATGGTCGAGGGCATGATCATCGGCGGCATCGGCACGATGTTCGGCGTCGCGATCGGCTTCGCGACTTGCTACGGCCTGTCGTGGTTCGGCGTCCGCATCGATCCCGACGTGTATTACATCGATCGCCTACCGATCGCCGTGAACCCGTGGGACTTCGCCGCGGTCACCGGGGCCGCGCTCCTCATCTGCGCGATCAGCACGCTCTATCCTGCGCGCGCCGCGTCGAAGCTCGTGCCGGTCGAGGGGCTTCGGTACGAATAGGTCTAGGTTCTAGGTGCGCGCCGCCGTCGTCACCGCTCCCAGCACCGCGCATCGCGCGGCGGTACGGCACGTAGCGATCGACGCACCGCTGTCCTCGACGGCGCCCGGCCCCCCCCGCGGCGCCCGCTTGCATTGGCTCACGAGAGACGCCCGTCCGCTTCTCGCCCTCTTCTCGAGCCACGATGAACGTCCAGCGTGAATTTCGGGGGATGAGCCATATGAAAACCCGACCCTCGAATCCGCCGAGAAGGCTCGGAATTACTACCCCCCTTCGGACGCGACTCACCGCCGCAGCCTCATTGCTTCGTGTAGGTGAACACGACGCTGATCTGTCCGCCGCTGAAGTAAAGCCCTTGCTCCCACGTGGTCGCCGTCGCGGAGTAGTCGAAGGTCCCGCGAGTCCCCACCGTCGGACAGGAGTCGGTGAAGGTTACCTTGGATCCCGTCGTGGTGAACGAGGACGTGAACCGACTCGCAGCCGACGTCCCCGCTTGCCGCACGTTGTTCGACGTCATGCCCGCGACGAGGATGGTCCACCTCTGCGGCGTGGTGTCAGTGCCGGTCATGCCGCCGGCGCCGGTGTACTCGGTCATCTTCGTGAGCACCCAGGTACCCGCGGTGATCGTGCCGCCTGTGAACGACGGATAGGGCGACGCGACTCGCGCCCGGAAGACCTCGCCGCCGTTCTGTGCGAGGTCGTTGCAGACGGCACCGGTGTCGCCAGGTGGTGCGTCCATCGTCGGCGTCGCAGTATCCATCGCAACGCCTGTGTCGGCGATGGTCGCGTCGCCTGCCGGCCCGCTGTCACCTGCCGGCCCGAGCGACGGGAGAATCTTCACTGGCGTCGTTCGCTGGATGTTCCCCGCAGCGAAGGTCGTACCGTCACCGACCTGCGCCGCACGGCCCCAGCAATACACTTCGCCCGCCGACGTCGTACCGCACGTATTCGCACTCGCCGTCGCGAGGCTCGTGAAGGTCAACCCGCCCAGCACCGGGACCGGCGCAAGGCGCTCCGTCGTCGTGCCGTCGCCGAGCTGGCCATCGATGTTGCCTCCCCAGCAGAACGCACGTCCCGCGGGCGTGAGCGCGCAGGTGTGATCCCTGGCGACGCGGATCGTGAAGAACGCTTCCGTGGTGACGACGGCCACTGGGACGTAGACGGCCGTCGACACCTTGGGATCGCCGATCAGGTCGGGGGCCCCCCAGCAATACGCGCGATTGCCCGTCGTGATCCCGCAGGCGTGATTCGTTCCGACGGACAGCTCCGCCCAGGTGTGCCCGCCACTGACGGCACGCGGTGCCACCGCGTCGTCTTGCGGGTTGAGCCCATTCCCGAGGATGCCGTCGAAGTCGCGTCCCCAACACCATGCAGCTCCGGCAGCCGTGAGGCCGCACGCAGACTCGTAGCCCACCGAGAGGGCGCGGAAGACGAGGCCTCCGGACACCGCCGCCGGCGTCAGCTTCGGCGTCGTGCTCCCGTCGCCGAGCTGCCCTCGGGTGTTGCGCCCCCAACAGTGCGCAAGCCCCGTAGACGTCAGCGCGCAGCTCGACACCGCCCCCTGGCCGATCGGGACTGCCGCGAACGAGATACCGCCGGACACTGCGGTGGGAGTGGGCCGCGCCTTCATCTCGGTGCCGTCGCCGACCTCTCCGGCGAGGTTCTGCCCCCAGCAGTACGCGCGATCGCCAGTGGTGACACCGCAGGTGTGCTCCTGACCGAGCGACAGAGCTTTGTAGGGTCCCCCCGGGGCGAGCACGGTGACGGGCCTGAACGCATGCGAGAACGTTCCATCGCCAATGCACCCCGATCCGTAGAACTCGGTTCGATTGGATCCCCAACACTGCGCGCTTCCATCCGTGCGGAGCGCGCACATGTGGCGTGCATTGGCCCCGCCGAAGACCGCTGAATATCCAGTGCTCGGCACTGCCTCGGACCTGACGGTGACTAGGAGCGACGCAGTTGCCTCCGACGAACCACCCGGCTTGGCGGCGACGGTCAGCTCGCTGAGACCAGCCGCCGCCGAAGGTGATGCCGTGAGCTTCAGCATCGCGGTCTTCAAGGCGCCAGCCCCCGTCAGGGCATCGAAGACGGCCGTGACCCCGGGAGGGGCGCCGCGCACCGACAGCACGACCGTTCCCGAGGAGTCGCCGACGTACACTTCGATCGTGCGACTCTCGCCGGGGGTGAGCGAGAGGACGTTGGTGGCGAGAGCGAGCGAGAACGACGTTTTGCCGACGTCCCCGGCGTCATCGGAGTTTTGCGCATCCAAGGGCTGCGCGGAATCGTCCACGACGTCCACGATGTCCGCGTCGCCGCTCGACCCGCTCGCATCGGCACCGCCCTCGGATCCGCCGTCGCCGCGTGCACTTCCTCCCGACGAGGCACAGCCGGGTGCGAGGAGGCTGCTGGAGACCAGGCCGAGAGCGAGAGCGAGTCGACCGAAACTGGACGAATGCATGACGAGAGCTCCGCAGTAATGAGCCAATCGCGAGCGCTGTGCGGACGAGCGCTGATTCCCGAAACTCGTGGCGCGGCCGCCGCGAACGTGCCGGGAGACTCCGGCTGAGGAGCTACGGCCCCATGCGCTGCATAGTTAAGGGCTCCATGCACTCCAGAGTTAATGGAGAGTGGAGCGATCGTCCGGGCTATGCCGCCGCTGGGAGTAGGTGATCAAAGCGTCCTCGGCGGATGCCCGGGCTGGAGTTGACAAACTTCGGGTTGCCTCGAACCACGCGATGCACCGGTGTAGGTATCTACCATTGATCCTCCCCCGGTCTCGTGGACGTTCCGTGTAGCGTGAAGCGCACGCGAGGAGTAATCCGATGGCAAGACGGAAGCGACGGACGTTCAACGCGAAGTTCAAGGCCGATGCCGTACGTCTCGTGACGTCGGGCGCGAGGACGACGTCAAGGGGTTCGACCTGCGACCGGCGCACGAAGGGCAGATGCCCCGTTCCTTGCAAGAAAAGGCGACGATGCGATCGTGCCGCAACCGTCGCAGCGCAGCCGCAAGAAGCCGTGCTCGGGGAGGCCGCCGCTGAGGTAGTGCTCGAATGCGCGGCGGACGTAGTTCGGGAGCGGCGGGTGTAGTGTTCTTCGGCGTGACGGAAGAACGCAGGCAAATTCTCACGCACGAGCGCGTGCAGCACCGTCTGCTCTGGGCGGTGACGTTGGTGGGAGCCACGCTGGACGACGGACGCACACGAGGACACGCTCGCGCGTCATGGCGAAAGTCGTGCGCGCGCCGCCGGGAGGGCGTCGGCGTAGCGAGCGCTGAATTCCTCGGTGTTTCTTGCGGACACGCGTGAGGCGCCGACCGGTGGATGCCGCCGTTCCGCCGGGGCCGCCGGCGTGCGCTTGGCGCCGAGCGCGCGCCCGAAGCGAATCGGCGTGCGAGTGTGCGAACGACGCGATGCACACTGCGACGCGCCGCTCTCTCGCCTCGGGCCCTGTACTCCCTAGACCGAACCCTAGCCCCTATGACCTAGACCTCTCGAGCGTCACGCAGTCGCCCTTGCGCACGACGTCGCCACTGCGGTGGAGGAGGTTCTGCGCGAAAAAGACCTTGCCCTCTCGTGCGCGGAACGTCGCGAGGGTACGTAGCGGCTCCTTGCCGCCGACACTCGTCGCTTGATCGATGGTCGTGACGACGCAGCGATCGCACGGCTTCACGGCGCTGAAGTGTGCTTCGCCAACCGAGAAGTCGCCGAAGTCGTCCTCGGCCCACGGCGTCGCGCCGCGCACGACGAGGTTCGCGCGGAACCGATCCATCGGCGCCGGGCTCCCGCCGTTCACGACGATGCGCGCGTTGAGGTCTTCGAGCGACTCCTCGGTCGCGAGCAAGAACGGGTAGCCGTCCGCGAAGCTCACGATCTCACCGTGCTTCGCGTACTCGGGATTGACCGCGCGGTGCACGTCGTCGGGCATGTACACGAGGCTGCATTCGACGTGGAGCGCCGCGGTCATCCACTGCGACACCGCGAGGTCGATCGCATCGACGGTCGACCGCCACACGGTGACCGAGCGACGCTGCCCCTCGCACGGGTGACGCGGGACCCGCAGCGGAGGGAGATCCGGGGCCGAGAGCACGAGTGAGTCACCCTCGAGCGCGGTCCGGACGAGGGCGAGGCGCGGCACGTCGCGCTGCGTGACGAAGCGCCCCTCGTTCGGGTGGTGGGAGTCGACGACCATGAAGCGCCGATCGTCTGCGAGGCCGCGCGGCGTCACCGCGCACGTCGAGAGCGAGATGCCGGCCGCGCCCTTCACCGGGTAGACGTGAATCGAGGAGAGCTCCACGCCGCCGAGGATGGGGTTCGCCGACGACGGGCAGCAAGCGGTCGGATCGATTCGATCGCACCCCCGAGAGACCGTGGATGAGAGACGGTGATCGATTCGATCCGACATGCGCGCGTGCGCACCCGTTTCTCCCGTGTGACGCGCGGGCTCGCGAGCACTCCCGATTCGCGGGGAAGCGCTCTCGGTACGCGCGGTGCAAAGAGCGCTGGCCATGAGACGCCTGGCGATCGCGCTCACGTCGATCTCGATCCTCGCCGCATGCACCGGCGCGATCGGGGAGGACGAGGCTCCCCCCGGCGGCACCGCGCCCGGCAAGGGAGCGCCCGGGGGCTCTGGCACCCCGAGCCAACCAGCATGCACCTCCGACGCGATCGAGCCCGGGCCGACCCCCATCCGGCGCCTCACGCGCCTCGAATACGCGGCGACCATCCGCGATCTCCTCGGGGAGGACGTCGTCGCGGGCCTCGACGCGGTCAAGACGTTCCCCGCCGACCAGACGGTGCTCGGCTTCGACAACAACGTCTCCGGCCTGACGGTCACGACGACGCTCGCCGAGCAGTACATGCTCGTCGCCGAGAAGCTCTCGCTCGCGGCGGCGCCCAAAGCGAAGATGCTCGCCGGATGCGACGCGACGCCCCAAGTGATGGCAGAGAGCATGTGCGCACGGAAGCTCGTCGAGCGGCTCGGACGGCGGGCGTTCCGACGCCCGCTGCACGAGGACGAGGTCACGATGCTCCTCGCAGCGTTCGCGGCGCGCCCCGAGCCGACGTTCGAGAGCGGCGCGCAGACCGTGATCCAGCTCGTCCTCCAGTCGCCGTGGTTCCTCTACCGCGCGGCGGACGGGTCGATCCCGACCGACAAGCCCGGCCTGATGCGGCTCGACAGCCACGAGATCGCCTCACGGCTCTCGTACCTCCTCTGGGGGACGATGCCCGACGACGCGCTCTTCGCGATCGCCGACGCGGGCAAGCTCGGAACGAAGGAGGAGATCGCGCTCGAGGCGCGTCGGATGATGAACGATCCGCGCGCGAAGGTCGCGGTCGCCAACTTCCATCGACAGTGGCTCGAGCTCGACGCGCTCGAGGAGATCCCGAAGGACGCGAAGGTCTACCCCGAGTTCGACGACGTCTTGCGCGCCGATCTACGCACCGAGACCGCGACGTTCGTCGACCACGTCTTCTGGAAGGAAGGCGGGATGGAGACGCTCTTCACCGCCCCCTACACCTTTGCCAACGCGAACCTCGCGCGCGTCTACGGCCTCGCCGCGCCGAGCGGCAGCGGGTTCCTCCAGGTGAACGTCGACGCGTCGAAGCGCGTCGGGCTCCTCGGTCAGCCGTCGGTGCTCTCGCTCCACGCGATCGCCTACGAGAGCTCGCCCATCTACCGCGGCAAGTTCGTGCGCGAGCGGCTCCTCTGCCACGATCTGCCGCCGCCGCCGGAGTCGATCGAGGTCGTGCCGCCGGAGGTCGATCCGACGAAGTCGACGCGCGAGCGCTACTCGGAGCACTCGTCGAACCCCGCGTGCAGAGGGTGCCACCAGCTGATGGATCCGATCGGCTTCGGCTTCGAGCACTACGACGGGATGGGGCGCTATCGCGAGAAGGAAGGCACGCACCCGATCGACGCGAAGGGCGAACTGCTCATGACCGACGTCGACGGGACCTACGACGGCGCCATCGAGCTCTCGAAGAAGCTCGCGAAGAGCAAGCAGGTCTCGTCGTGCGTCGTCACCCACTGGTTCCGCTTCGCGTACGGCCGGAGCGAGACGGAGCTCGACGGCTGCTCGCTCCAGTCGCTCACGAAGTCGTTCGCCGAGAAGGGGTACGACATGCGCGAACTCGTCGTCGCGCTCACGCAGACCGACGCGTTCCGCTTCCGGAAGGTGACGCCATGATCGCGAATCGCAGGCAGTTCCTCCGCGGCGCCGGCGCGCTCGGCCTCGCCCTCCCGTTCCTCGGGAGCATGCAAGGTCGCGTCGGGGCGGCGCCGATCCCGCGCCCGCGGCGTTTCGTCGCGATGTTCACCGCGTGCGGCACGATCCCGAGCGCGCGCGATCCGATGGGCAGCGAGACGGCGTTTTCGCTCGGCGAGATCCTGAAGCCGCTCGAGACGCACAAGTCCGATCTCCTGCTCCTCGACGGCATCGACATGACCTCCACGACGTACGGTCCGGGGAGCGGGCACCAGAAGGGCATGGGCCACCTGCTCACCGGCACCGAGCTCCTCGACGGCAACTTCACCGGAGGCGGGGGCGCGACCGCCGGCTTCGCGGGTGGCATCTCGATCGATCAGGTGATCGCGAACCGCATCGGCACACAGACACGGCTCCCGTCGCTCGAGCTCGCGGTGCAGGCGTTCAACAACGACGTCTGGTCGCGCATGGCGTACCGCTCGGCGGGCGTCTCGCTCCCGCCGATCAACGATCCTGCGGCAGCGTTCGATCGCATCTTCGGCGGCATGGTCGGTGATCCCGCGGCCGCGACCCGACTGCGGGCGCAGCGGAAGAGCGTGCTCGACGGCGTGAAGTCACACTTCGCGACGCTGAACGGCAAGCTCTCCGGAGACGATCGCGCGCGACTCGACGCGCACCTCACCGCCGTACGCGACGTCGAGACGCGGCTCGACGCCGTGTCCGCGAGCACCTGCGCCACGCCGACGCGTCCGGGCGCGATCGATCTCAAAGCCGCGGCGAGCTTCCCGATCATCGGCAAGCTGCACATGGATCTGCTCACCCTCGCGCTCGCGTGCGACGTGACGCGCGTCGCCACCCTGCAGTGGTCGCGCGCGACGAGCCCCACCGTCTACTCGTGGCTCGGGAGCGACATGAAGGAGTCGCACCACGAGCTCTCGCACGCGGGCGACAGCGACGCCGTCGCGAAGGCCAAGCTCGTGCGCATCAACCGCTGGCACGCGGAGAACCTCGCGTACCTGCTCGCCGCCATGAAGAAGGTCGAGGAGGCGCCGGGCGAGACGCTCCTCGACAACACCGTGATCTTCTGGGGGAACGAGCTCGCGGTCGGCAACACGCACAGCCGCAAGGACTGTCCGTTCTTGCTCGCGGGCAAGGCCGGCGGCGCGCTGAAGACCGGACGCTGGGTGAAGTACCCCGCCGGCACGCCGCACAACGACCTGCTCGTCGGCCTCGCGAACGCCGTCGGCGTCACGGATCTGAAGACCTTCGGCAACCCGAAGTACTGCACCGGACCGCTCCCGCGACTCTCCGCGTGAGCTGAGCGTATGCTCGCTCGGACATGCGCCTCGCACTCGTGCTCGCTCTCGTCCTCGCAAGCTGCGCGCCCACCACCGAAGAAGGGAAACCGCCCGCGACGAGCGGCGCGCCGGCGACCTACGAGGCGACTCCGAGCGAGACCTCCGCGGCGCCCGCGCCACAATCGAAGCACAAGAAGCCGCACGGCGTGCCCGGCGATCGCGACGGCGACGGCATCGGCGACGCCGTCGACAAGTGCCCCGACGATCCCGAGGATCGCGACGGCTTCCAGGACGAAGACGGCTGCCCCGATCCCGACAACGATCAGGACGGCATCCCCGACGCGAACGACTCGTGTCCGAACGAGCCGGAGACGAAGAACGGGATCCAGGACGACGACGGCTGCCCTGACGGCGTCGACGGCGACCGCGATCACGATGGCATCCAAGACTCGAAGGACAAGTGCCCCGACGAGCCCGAGGACAAGGACGGCTTCCAGGACCAGGACGGCTGCCCCGACCCCGACAACGACCACGACGGCATCCTCGACAAGGACGACAAGTGCCCGAACCAAGCCGGCCCCGCATCGAAAGGCGGCTGCCCGTAGCCGAGAGCGCTGCCCGCACCTCGAGACGATGCGCCGCGAAGTCGCGCTCCGACGCTCGAGCTGATCACTCCGGACCCGCGCGCTGCCACCCCGTGCGGAGGAGCCACGAGGCAGGCTTCGACGCGAGATCGCCGCGTGCGAGCGACGAGAACGGATCGGGATCGCGCGGCACTTCCTTGCCGAGACGCGCCAAGTGCACCGCGTGGTTGCCGACGACGTATCGGAGCGCGTTGTGGACCTGCGTCGGGCCGGTCAGCGCGCGCTCGTGGTACCGGTCCGCGAAGCGCGGGCCGGAGGCGCCCATCATGCGGTTGAGCCCTCGTGCGACGCGGATCAAGAGCGCGCGCAGCCCGTTGGACATCGCGCGCCGATCCGCGGCCTCCGCGAGCATGTGGATGTGATTCCCCTGCACGGAGAAGTGCGTGATGCGGAACCCTTCGCGCGCGCGGACCGCATCGAGCGCGGCTGCGATGCGGCCGAACGAGCGCTGGCTCCGTAGGTTCCAAGTGCCGTGTCGCACGCGCACCGTGACGTGATGGGGGTGCCGAGGGTCGACCGCGGGGCGACGCGTGTGGGGCAGCCCAGACCCCTTCACCGGCGGGCGCCCGCGGCGTGGTTTCCGCGCCTCGCGGAAGAGCGAAATCTGTCCTCCGACTCGGCCCACGCGATCATTATGGCGGATATTTTTCGGCGCGCAAGCGAAGGTTTCCGGCGGTGAGCACGTCGCGACGTCCTGAAGCGCAGTGGCCTCGTCGACGCAGATCGCGCCACCGCTCGACGCGCTCGCCCCACCTCGCCGCCGTGCGCGGACATGGCGGTCTGTGCAGCGCACGGATCGCGCCGCTCCTGCGCACGTTCACGCGGGCGCGAATGCGGGTTCACGCGACGCGTGCTTTCCGCCGTGGGCTCCGAGCGACAAGTTCGGCTCGACCCGTGCATGAAGCGGCCTGATGCGCCATGGCCCCGTGATCGCTGCAGTGAACGACCCAGTGCTACGGTGCGCCGCGTGCCGCCCAAGTCCTCTGCGACTGCTTCGAACGAGCTCCGCTCGGCGACGATCGACGAGCTCACCATCGACGACGAAGCAGACCTCGACGGGGTCGCGATCTACGCGGATCTGAAAGAGGTCCTCCGCCGCGCGCGCTACTCGTTCCGCATCCTGCCGCCGTCGCACGCGTCGCGCTGGGATCGCGCGCTCTTCCTCAACCTCACGTACTGGGCGGCGAGCGAGGGCGGCGACATCCTCGTCGACGATCACATCGCCGCCGACGTGGTCGCGCACGTCGCGTGGCACCACCTCGCGGCCAAGGCCGTCGGCGCGTCCTCTGCGCACGCATCGTTCCTCGGCGAGTCGATCGCGAGCGCGTTCGATCTCTACCTCGTCGGGCGCCTTCTCGGCCTTCGCGGCGGCGCATCGTTCCTCGAGACGCAGGTGCCCGCGATGGCCGAAGCGGCGAATGCGGCGGGGCTCCCCGCACGCAAGTTCGAGAAGCTGCTCGGCGAGATCGCGGCCGATCCCGAGCGAGCGTTCGAGGATCTGCGCGCACTCCTCTTCACGGCCGCTTCCACGCTCCACGCCTGTCGCACGCCCGCCGAGGCGCACGCCGCGTTCACCGCGTTCGACGGTCACCGCTTCGGCGCGCTGCTCCACCACTACGAGCTCTCGAACTGGATCCTCTTCACGCGCGCGCACGCGTCCGCCGACGCCGATCCGCGCGTCGCCGAGGTCGATCGCGCCCTCGCGACTGCCTCTCGCGAGGATGGGGACGCGCTCGCCTGGCTCGAGACGACCTGGATCGCACCTGCGCTCCGCTAGCGCGAGATTTCGCGCGGCCGCGTCGCGGTGATCTCGGCCCCACGAGCATCGGAACGTCGTCATGCGCTCGCCGCTCGTGCTCGTGCTCCTGCTCGTCGTCGGTTGCGCCGGCCGCAACACCGTCCACGCGACCACGAGCAGCACCACCGTCGCCGCCGCACCGAGCGGCGTTCCGCACGGCGACGAGGACATGGACGGAGACGGCATCGCCAACGCGGACGATCGATGCCCGGCGGATCCGGAGGACTTCGACGGGTACAAGGACCGAGACGGCTGCCCCGACCCCGACAACGATCAAGACGGCATCGCCGACGTGAACGATCGGTGTCCGAACGAGCCCGAGACGAAGAACGGCTACCAGGACGACGACGGCTGCCCCGAGCACTTCAACGGCCAGCAGAGCCAGGATCCGGACGGAGACGGCGTGCTCGACATCCACGACATGTGCCCGGACGAGCCCGAGGACTTCGACGGCTTCCAGGACGCCGACGGGTGCCCGGAGCTCGACAACGATCAAGACGGCGTCCTCGACAAGGACGACAAGTGCCCGAACAAGGCGGGCCCGGCGACGAACGGCGGCTGCCCCTGAGGCACACGACCGAGACACACGACCCGAGACGACACGACCGAGGCGACCGCGCTACTTCGTGCCGAACAGACGGTCGCCGGCGTCGCCGAGGCCCGGGATGATGTACCCGTGGTCGTTCAGCTTCTCGTCGACGGCCGCGGTGACCACCGGCACGTCGGGGTGCGCGTGGTGGAAGTGCTCGAGCCCCTCGGGACACGCGAGCAGCGTCACGAGCTTGAGCGAGCCGGGCTTGCTCTTCTTGATGCGCTCGACCGCGGCGACCGCGCTGTTGCCGGTCGCGAGCATCGGATCGCAGACGATGACGTCGCGATCGGCGAGGTTGCCGGGCACCTTGTAGTAGTACTCGACCGCAACGAGCGTCTTCGGATCGCGGTAGAGACCGATGTGCCCGACGCGCGCGGACGGCATGAGCTGCAGCATCCCGTCGAGGATGCCCTGCCCTGCGCGGAGGATCGCGATCAGGACGACCTTCTTCCCCTCGAGGACCGGCGCCTGCATCGTCTGCATCGGGGTCTCGATCTCGGCGAGCCCGAGCTTCATGTCGCGCGTCGCCTCGTAGGCGAGGAGCATCGAGATCTCGGAGAGCAGCGCGCGGAACGACGCCGTCGACGTGTCCTTGCGCCGCATCAGCGTGAGCTTGTGCTGCACGAGCGGGTGGTCGACGACGGTGGTGTTCGGGAAGGTCTTCGTGGTCATCAGGTGGTCTGGGGGGAGATTCTGGCCGATGTTTTCCGGGTCGGATAGATGCGCCGGCGCGACGTCCTCCGCGCGCCATCCTCGACAGGAGTCCGGCACGCCCTAAGCTCGTGTCGTGGGGGGGTTAGATCGAGAGAGAACCGTCGCGCCCCGCGACCTCCTCCGAAAAGCGTTCATCCTCGCTGCCCTCACGCTGAACGCGTGCGTCACGAAGCCGGCGACGGTTACGGTCGCGGGCGCGGCCTTTCCCACCGCGTCGCAGCTGACGCCGAAGCCGCTCCCAGCTGGCGTGAGCTGGCACGGGAGATGGTCCATCACCACCCCGGGCTCACGCGGCACACTGCACATCCTGATGAGGAGCGGCGGCTTCGGAGCGACCTTCGCCGGCGCGTCCGACGAGTTCGACGGTTGCTGGATCGCCGAAGACAAGCACGCCCGCGCGACCTTCATCGGCAGGACGAGGG